>NZ_CP116354.1:0-206313 GCF_028198125.1 Streptomyces sp. HUAS 31
GCGCTCGATGGCGTCCTCGATCTCTCCCGCCACGGTTCAGCTCCCTTCGGGGGTGGAGGCCTGGCCATCAGGTTCAACGAGCCGGAGCCAGGTGTCGTAGGCATCGCGCAGGTCGTGCCGCCACAGTGCGTATCGCTTCGAAGCCCGGCGGGCGCGCAGAGAGAACCGCGGAGCCTCCAGGCAGTGCAGCGTCCGCTCCCGTTCAGCGCCGGGCTCCAGCGAGGGCGCGGTGATGTCGGCGGCCACGGTCCTACTCGCCTTCGTCCAGGACGGCGTCGCCGCCCTTGATGTGGCGGGCCGGGTTGAGGCCCTGCTCCATCAGGTCGACCGCCCAGGCCATCGGTTGGATGCCTTCCAGCTTCGCGAGGCCAGGCGTGGGTCCGAGGCGGAAACCGCCGGGCTGCGGCTTGCCGGATGCCGCGTACGGCAGGAATGCCAGCGGGTTGTCGCCGGGGCTGGGGTAGACGACGCAGTCGGAGAGCACCGCGAGCGGGTACAGGCCCGTCATCTTCACCATGTTGTTGAGCTTGCGGTGCATGTTGACCCGGGCCTTGCTGATGACGGCGGCGCGGATGTCCGGACGCCAGGTCGGCCGCTCCAGGGCCGGCCACCGCTCGCCTTCCTTGTAGTGGCGGCCCTGGGGGCGCTCGCGCAGCTTGCCCACACCGCCCTTCACCGTGGCCTTGATCGCCGACAGTACGGCGGCGAGGGCCGGGTCGGTCTGCTTGTGCTGCTCCATCGCCGCCAGGAATTCTGCATCGGACAGGTCTTTGGAGACGCCGAGGTCGGCGAGCGTGTCAACGTAGGCGTTCTTCAGGCGGTCGTGCCACGGGTCCAGGTAGGCGCCGGTCTCGCGTCGCAGGTACGCCTCGATCGGCTGGACGTTGAAGCCGAGCTCCTGGGCGTAGGCGACCGTGTGTGTCTGGTACCAGGCGGGGCCGGTGGGCCGGCTGCCGTCCGGTGTGAACGGGCTGGGCAGGCGTGGGTCCAGCTCGATGCAGGACAGGTCGACCAACCAGGAGCCGGGGATCTTCGGGTTGAAGGTCGGCGCGTGGAAGTGGTCCGGGGCGGACAGGCCGACGACCAAGCGGGCCGCGGCGGCCAGGAAGGCGGTGTTGAGGTCGAGGCCGACCGCGTACGGCAGTGTGCACTCCTCGGCGGTGAGCAGGTCGACGTCGCGGACCCACTGGTACGCCTCCTCGTTCAGGAAGCCGCCCTTCCAACCGGAGCCCACGACGACGGGGTGCTCCTGGGTGGCCTCCGGCGGCGCTGGGTCCATCGGCTCCGTGCCGAGGCTGCCGGGGTTGTGGCCGGACACCCAGTTTCCGGTCGCCTCGTCCCGTACGGCGCGGGTGGGCGGGCGCATCGCCGTCATCAGCTCCAGCCCGGACACGGCCGTCGATCCGCGCGGGGTGATGACGCGGGTCGCGTACACGCCGAGGACGCGGGCGACGTCGGCCGGCTCCATTGCGGTGACGCCGGGCCAGGCACGCTCATCGAGGGCGTCCCAGGACAAGACGGCGAGCTGTACGCACTGCCGCTCGCGGCCCTGGGCCTTGCGGTAGATCCGCGCCCACGGGCCGAAGCCCCGCTGGGTGAGCTGCCACTTCGCCTTCGCCACCTGCTTCACGACCGGATGGTCCTCGGGCAGGCGCAGGGAGCGGCGCTGCTCGTGACCCTCCAGCCGCTCGGGAAGCCCGAGTTTCACGGCGGCAGCGGCGGTAAGCACAATCAGCGGATCGGAGTCTTTGCCGTGGCGGTGCAGCTTCGCCGCGCCCAGACCGGACTCTCGCAGCGTCCATTCCACCAACTGGGGGATCGTGGCCGCCGGGCAGTCCAGCACGATCCCGTCGACGCCGTACGCCGAGCCGTCACCGTCCAGTACCGCGAGCGGACCGTGCGGGAACCGCGGATCCACAGCAGCCTTCACGGCTCCCTTCGCAGCCGGTCGCCGCGACGCCGCAGGGCGCCCGACGGGACGGACGGGACGCTCCTGAGCGGCCGGGGCCTGTGCGTCCGTCTCCGGTTCATCGACCTCGGGTGCGGAGGGTGCGGTGGTTGTCTGCGGCACGTCCGGCTGCGGTGCGGAGGCAGGCGTGAGGGCGGGCGCGGGGGCGCCATGCGCGGGGTACTTTGCCGCCCAGCCCTTCAGCAGCCGCTGATACGCCTCCAGTCGCGGCGGCTTGGGCTCGGAGCGCCCGTTCTCGTAGTTCTTCACCGTCTGCGTCGATGTCTTGAGCGCGACCGCGAGCCGGGCTTGGGTGATCCCTGCGGCCTCACGCAACCGGGCGCGCTCCGCTGGCGGCGGGAGCTGCGGCTCCTCCTCCAGCAGCGCGTCCACGCTGGCGAACAGCTCTTCCTCCGATGGCATACGTCTACCTCCACCCCGAACGCTACCAGCGATTGCCTCTGCATTTAACCCGATTCTTTAACCTGGTTGCATGGTTTTGAGGTGGCGGTGTTGACGGCGCATCGTGGCCGTAGTCGGCATTTGCGGAGGGCTGGGGTCGCCGCATTGCGGATCTTGCGGCCATCTGACCCTCTGCTGCATGTGACTGAGGGTTGGCCCGTTCCACGGACCCGTACAGCTCAGCCCGGACAGCGCCCAGCAGGGTGGGTAGCTACGTTCCTTACGAAAGGGACTGGTGATTCCCGTGCAACTGATCAAGGACGGCGTTCATCGGGTCGAGCTGACAGCACCCGAGGCGACTGGTGATCTGCGGCAGGCTGCCTTGTTCCTGAGGGAGCTGGATGACCTCTACGTGAAATGCGCCGCGCTGGCCCTCCTTGCCCAGGTCCCGGGCGAGGAAGAGGTCGAGGCACGGAGCGAGCTCGTCGCGCAGTTCCAGGCTGCGGCGACGGTCGAGCGTCCGCGTATCGAGCAGTTTCAGAGCGGATCGCTGACCGTGATTTTGGCTGCAGCACTGCCACTAGTTAGTGCAGCTCTCGAGGTGTTCAGCCTGGCGCTCACCAATGTCGAGCAGCTGTGGACACTCCCCGGCAGAATCAAGGCGGCCAACGCCAAGTCCGAGATGGAGATTACTCAGGCCTATGCTGCGAAGGCTGAGGCCGAGGCAGCCATCAAAGCGATCAAGGGCGGCCATGGGACAGCCGTCGACTATGCGCTGGTGGGGCGTCGACAGGCGATGGCCGACCTGGCCGCACAGTTGGCAGAGCGCGCACTGCCAGAGGTCGACGAGTCCTTGCGAACGCTCCGGGGCGTATCTGGGGGACAGCTGGACGTGAAAGCCGACCCAGAGGACTTCGCGAGGGACTGGCCGACGGCACCGAGCAGCCGCCCCGAGGAAGGAGGCGACGCCGCGACGGCCATGTCCTGGTGAGAGCTGAGAGCTTTGCCACGTGCACGGTTCGGACATCGTCGGGAGACCGATCCCCTGGCAGTCGCCGCGCGATGCAGGAAGGCGAACGCACGAGTTCCAGGTGGGCATTCCTAGCGTTTGACGCGGCTACGGACGGCGAGGACTGCCAAGCCCAGGAGGACGGGTTCGGCCAGCCGGGAAGTCATTTCGATGTAGGTGCCGGCGGTGGTCAAGTCCTGCCCCGAAGAGCGGAATACCACCGAGTTGAGCGTGACGTTCAAGGCTCTTTCGAAGCGGTCGCCGGTGAACCGGTTGCCGGTGGGGTTCTGCGGGTCCTCCTTGTCGATTTTGAAGGTGACTTTGCCTCCGCCGGCGGGGACGGTGCCGACCGCCTCCTGCTTCGGCGTTGCCTGCGGGAGCCCTAGGCCCATTAGCAGCACGATGGTGACGAGCATGGTGGCGCCGAGCCAGGCCAGTGCCCGGGAGGCGCGCATGCCGTAGCCGGACAGTGCCCAGTAGGCGGTCAGAAGGCTTCGCTCGCTCCGGGGGGCGTCACCGGCGTGGCGGCGCATCTCCATCTCGCCGTAGTAGAAGTCGGCGGCCCCGGGCTCGTGCTTGCCGTCCTCGAACGCTTTGCGCAGCGCGCGGTACACCGGCGCCAGGTGCAGAGGGCTGACGGGACCGGCACCGGCCACTGCTGCGTTCCATCCTGGAGCTGCGCCTGCCTGGCTGGCGCGCCAGTGGTGTTCTTCGGCAAGGGTGCGGCGTTGCGTGAACCGGATGGGGCGCCAGCTCTGCCAGTGCACGGCAGGCGGGACGGTGGCGAAGTCGCAGTTGCCCTCCAGTCGCAGCTGGTCCAGGTGAACGGTCCCCGTGAACAGGCACCGCGACAGGTCGACGTCGGCGAGCACGAGATGCGCCGCATCCACGCCCCGCAGCGTGGCCAATCGCACCCCACAATCTGGGGTGGCGGCCAGATGCTCTTCCTGCATCCGCCGCCCCGTGGGGAGCGTGAAGGGGACAAGCTCCGCGGCAAGGGTGAGGGGGTACTCGAACACCGCGTGAGAAAGATCCACCTCGGTGTAGCGAAGACGCAACTCGGCAGTTGACAACCAGCGGGTCCGCTGGGCGTCGAGACGGTGCGCGGCGAGCAAGAGGGTTGCAGGTGCCCTGAACTCGGCCTGGGACAACTGCACTTGCGCTGCGCAGACAAATGGACCAAGGGTGATCGTGTGGGTGAATACTGCCGAGTCGAACGAGACATCGCGCTGGAAGGACGCCGAGTCGAACCGGGTAGCCCGGTGGAAGGTGGCCGCCTCGAAGGAGGCTACGCGCTGGAATGTCGCTTCCGTGAGCCAGGCATCGCCGTGGAAGGTCGCCGAATCGAACCCCGCCACACCATGGAACGTCGCCGAGCTGAACCAGGCATAGCCGTGGAAGATTGCCGATCCGTACCCGGCACTGTGCAGGAAGGTTGCCGACCCGAATCCGGCATCACGGTGGAACGTCGCCCCCGAGAACCAGACGTCACGCTCAAAGGCGGCCGCCTCGAACGAGGCCCCGCCGTGGAAGCTCGCCGAATGGAATCCTGTAACGAGTCGGAACCTCGCCGACCGAAACCAGGCGCCGCGGTGGAAGGTCACGGCCTCGAACCTGGCATTGCCCTCGAAGGTGGTCGACTCGAAGCGGGCGTCGTCGTGGAAGGTCGCCCACTCGAACCTGGCGGAGCCGAGACGGGGGTGCCCGGTGGCGGGATCCCGGAGGGCTTCGAGGAGGGCATCGAGAAGGGAATGCGTGAAGGGAGTGCCGCGGTGGTCGATCCGCGCGCCCGGGGTGAGGCCGGACAGGTAGGCGTCGCGATCGGAGTCGGCCACGTGGGCGAGGCATGCACTGTGGCCCGGGAGATGGACACCGCGACAGCCGTCCGGGTCCTCCGCGGTGATGCGGCCGCAGTCCGGCCAGTCGGGCGGGGCGGGAGGCGGCAAGAAGGTCGGGAAGAGTCTCGGGAATGGGCTCGGAAACGGCATATCCGAAGGACGGTCGAGCAGGTCAGATGGTTGCCGCGGTGCCCTGCCCTTCAAGACTGCCAGGGGCGGAGAACGTGCCGGCGCGAGTCGTCGTCTCGACGCGCGCCCGCGCCGATCGCGGAGCACGGTGGGGGCCGTCACTGGCCCACCACAGGGCGAGTGGAAAACGGCGCGCCGGTCGTGCCTCGACTGTCAGTTTGTGGTTGCGGTCTTGATTGTCTGTGGCCGCGCTTGGGCACACACCCGGAAGCGCTATGGCAGTTCTGCGGTACAGGCCCGAGCTACTCCGGATCGTGCTCGGGACCTCCGTAATCGGGACTGGTGAAGTCCGGTCCGGTGAAGCGTGGGCGCGCCTGCGGCTCGGCATCGTCCTCGGAACTGCTGAAGCCTGGGCGGCTGTGTCCGAGGTACGGCATGCGGCCACGCGGGGATGCGGCTCTGTGCGGGGTCGGCGTCGTGTTGGAGTCGGCGAGCGAATCCCGCAGGAAGGGGATGATGCCGCGTTCCAGCAGGGCTGCGTGCCAGGCATCCCTGGCCCGGCTCACCTCGGTGCTCAACTCGCCGGGCGTCTCGGCCTCGTTCCCCGTCCCGTTACGCACGGCATTGAGCACAAGCCCCGCGGCAGCGACCAGGATCGCTGCCGCAGTGACGGCGCCGAAGATCCATCCTGTGGTGATGAGACCTCCGCTGAAGGAAGAGGCCCGGCCGACGAGCTCCAGGAGGTAACCCACGCCAAGGAAAATCGTCGCAGCAGTGCCTGCCAGCACAGGCGACAGGACCGCCACGACAGCGGCAGCACCCGCACCCGCACCCGGCGGCTCTGGGACTCGTACAGTTCCGGCGGCCGCCACCGCCACGCCGTGCGCGGACGCCTGCGGCTGCATGACGGGGTCGCGCAACTCCTCTCGGGCAGCAACGTAGTCCTGGTACTCCGTCGCCGCGGCAGCGGTGATGAGCGCGGTGGCGTTCAGCGCCATAGTGCGCAGCTGCTCAGTGTTGAGTCGTCGGCCGACAGCGGCCAATTCCGGGCGGTGTGGAGCAGAGCGCAGCGCCTCGTCGAGGAGCCGCTCGTACTCGGGACGGTCCTCTGCCAGCAGATGCTGGGGGGTGCCGCGCATCCCAGTCCCTGCGTATACCCGGCGCGGCGTGCGCAAGGGCGGGGCTGACGGCGGCCCTTGGAGGCCGGTGTCGTCCCAGGACTCCTCGCGCTGCACCGGCGGGTGCGGCGACGGGTCCGGCGCGACTGCTCCCGTGGGGGAAGGAGTCACTTGTGCTGCCGGGTGCTTGGGTGTCTCCGCTTGCAAGGGGGGCTCGGTTCTCGGGGGCGTGGTCTCTGATCGTGTCCCGGTCGACGGGTCAGGCTGCGACGCGGCCGGCCTCTCTCCTGCCTCATCGGCCGGCGCCTGGGTCTCGGATGGGGCCCCGACCGCTCGCGCCCCCGGCCGCACGCCGAGGATGGCGGCCAGCAGGCGACGGCCGTAGGGCAGGTCGCGTGGCGCGGTGACGTCTCGTGGTTGGCGGCCGGGGCGTTCCACGCCGAGTATTGCCGCGGCGATGCGGCGGCTGGCGGAGGGACGTGTGCTCATGGCCTCCCCTCCTCACCAGCGGCCCTCTCACTCCTCAGTGGTGAGGTCCCCCGCCCGCCATGACCATGTCCCGGATTGCCAGGCCGCCCGTTCGGCTGGGGCTGCACCGCGTCCGGCTGGAAGGCGGCGGACCGCAGCTGCGACGGTCCCGCTTCGCCATCCGGCTGGAGCGCGGCGGCCGCAGAAGTGGCGGCCACCTGTGGGCCGTCGAGCGCTGCGGCCCCCTGCGCGGGGAGCACAGGCTGCACCACGGGTGGGACGGAATGCTGAGCGGGATCGACCGGGCCGGCCCCCACGGCCACCGAGGGCTCGGCCGGGCCGGCGCCCTCTCCGGCCGATGGGTCGGCCGTGCCCGCAGCGGCCGGCCCTCCACCCAGCGCCTGGCTCACCGACTGGATGCGGGCCAGCTGGGTCAGGAGCACGGGGGCAGACGCTCCAACAACGATGGCCGCGTACGGGCCGCTGATCTGGCCCGTGGTGCCGAACAGGACCGCCATCCCGGCGCCCATCACGCTGTGCACGCCGGCCGCGGCCAGGTCGACTGCCGGGTCGAAGTACTGCGTCAGGCGGGGTCTCACGTGCTCCGGATGCTGCTCGCGCTGATGGGCACCACGAGCCGAACGCCAGTTCGCGAACTGGACGTAGAGATCGACGACTCCGCGCAGCACACCTCCCACCGCACCCAGCAGGAACAGCGTCGGCACATCCACGGCGCCCCCGGTTCACGGACGGCCAGGTTCCCCCGCGGAACCCGCATCATGAGCCTAGAGCTGTGCCAAGGGCCCAGGAAGTCGCCCCGGGAAAACGCCCGTTGCCGTCGGGAAATCGGCGCGCCGAGGCCCGTTGTGCGCTAGGAACTTCGGCAATCGGGCAGTCGCGCCCCTCTGCGCCAGGGCTTTCCCCACCGGGCCGCCAAAGCCGGCCAGGCGACAGGTCCCGGGTGAACCCTCGAACTTTCGAGGTACCGCCCGCTGGTCGCCCCCGCCACTGTGGACCTTGAACGCCCCACGGGGCGCGTCCTGTCCGATACAGGGGAAGGAACTTGATGTCGATCACACGCAAGGTGGTTGCCGGGAGCGCGGCTGCCGCGGCGCTCTGGGCCGGAATCGCGGTGTCCGCTGACGCGGCGACGAGGGACGGCTCAGACGCGAAGGTCATCAGCTGCCCCTGGACAGCGAACGAGTCATGGGGCTCCGCAGAGGGCTGCACCAACACCAGCAAGGTCGAGGGCTGGGTCAAGGACCTCAAGGCAGACGGCTACTGCGTGCAGTTCGTCATCCACTGGAAGGGTCCGAACGGCAAGTCCGACTGGGACTACTCGCCCAAGGCGTGCCCGAAGGGCGAGAAGCAGGAGTTCACCAAGATGCCTGGTGACGGCACTCATTGGAGGGCCACCAGCTGGGACATGTCGGTGAAACGGGTCTGAGAAGCGGCACTGGGGCGGGCCGACAAGCCCTCCTCCAGGATTCAAGGGGGCCCAGGCTGCCTCGGCACCACGTGCGCCAAGGCCGGTCATCGCCGACGGCGCAACACTTCGCCGGGCTCGTACGTGGTCCACTTTGCCGCCCTCTCGGTGAACGGGTAGAAGACGCCATCGGCATCACGCGCCTCGATGACGCCGTCGGTGTAGAGGAGCAGCAGGTCGTCAACGTCGAAGGGGAAGGTCTGGACGTCGTAGGTGGCGATACCGAAGACCCCACCGAAGCCGATCGGAAGGTGACTCGCCTCCGCGGTGAGTGGTGTGACCCTGTTCCCACGAAGGAGGAGCGGCGGTGGGTGGCCGCAGGCGATGAGGTGGACGACCGGATCATGGTCGGGGATGTCGAGCAGGAGGGCGGTGCCGAAGTCCTCGCTGGTGTCCTCCGCGGGCTCTGAGCGCCACTGGCTGGTGTCCCAGCGGAAGGCTCCGTCCAGGTGTACCGCGAGGCGGGGGAGGGTGGCCTGCCGATGGGCAGCTGCGCGGAAAGCACCGAGCAGCAGCGCCGCGTTGCTGATCGCGGCCAGGCCATTGCCGCGTACATCGCCGATGAGGAGCCGGGTGCTGTGGTGGGCCGTGCGTGCGGCCGCGTACAGGTCTCCGCCCAGCTCGGCTTCTTCCTCCGCGGGGAGGTACAGGCCGGCGATGCGAGGCAGCAGCGCTCGCGTACAGGTCGTCCACCGGCGCCCGCGGCAAGAACGGGACCGTCGGCTGCACGCCGAGCGGGGGTTCGCCACGTCGGACGGACGGTGCGGGGTGGCTCGGTCCGACGGCCATCGCGCGAACCTGCATCTCGGCCGTGCCGGCGATTCCCGTCAGTCTGCAGGGCCTGTTGCGGCGGCGGTATCGGCATAGAGCTGTGCGCCGGCGATACGTCCACCGACGACCTCGAACAGCCACAGGTTCTCAATGACCTTGGGCGTGCCGGTCGACTTGGGGACTGCGGTGTTGGTGAGCTGGACGAGAAGGTGCCCGTCAGCCTCGATGACCTGGTCGACGTGCACGGTGAAGGACTCCCACACGGCGCCGCCGCCGGGCGTGCCGACGAACAGGTCCTCAAAGGGCTGGACCCCTGTGAACTCGCCGCCGTAGGGCAATGAGGCAGGCAGTTTCAGGACCATGTCGTCCTGGAGCATCGGGCGGATGAGGCTGCGGTTGCGATGCAGGAACAGTTCGGTGAGGGCGTAGGTCAGCTCGGCCGTGGTGTAGGCCGCGCGGACTTCCGGGGCCTTGCCGGCGGCATCCAGCGCCTCGGCTGCGGCGACATCCGTCCCGATGATGCCGCCGTCGAAGGAGAAGTTCTCCGGGCTCGTGAACGACATCATCACGAAGACATCCTCGGGCCGGACCCCGGGGTTCTCGTGGAGCAGGCGGGCCAGGGTCTGGTAGAAGCGGCGTTTGGCCCGCGTGCCGTGCTCGAGCCCGTCAGTGATGCGGATGACGATCCAGTCACCGGTGCGGGGGCCGCCGCGGAAGGTGCGGTGGAAGACCATCTCGCCCGGCTCGTGCTGATGGATGAGCTGGAAGTCGTCGTCGGGCTTCATGTCCAGCTCGGCGACCAGCGCGTCGCGGACCGCCCGGGAGACGGCCTGGAGGTACTCGGGCGTTTTCCCGCGCGCGAGTGAGATGTCGACGAAAGGCATGTAGGAACTCCTCTCCGAGACCGGTTCGGGTCGGGCGCTTGGCCTGTTGGTTCCGTCGGCAGAACCTCTCTACTATGTAGGTCATCATACATAATGGAGGGAGTGGCGCGGTGGGACGGCGATCCGACGCCAGGGGGAAAATGGTGCAGGCGGCCAGGCAGCTCATCCGGGAGCGCGGCTATCACGCGACCGCCTTCTCCCTTGTGCTCAAGCGCAGCGAAGCGCCGCGCGGGTCGGTGTACTTCCACTTCCCCGGCGGCAAGACCCAGCTGGTGATGGAGGCGGCCGAAGCCCACGCACACGAGCAGGTCGAGATCATCGACCGTGCCGCTCAGGAGGCTGGTTCCGTGACGGCGCTGATCGAGCTCTACTTCGACCTGGGACGCGATGGCATGACGGCCAGCGGCTATGCGCGCGGATGCGGTATCGCGCCGCTGGTGACCGAGGGGGCGGGGCTGGAGTCGGAAGAGCTCAGCGAGACAGGGCGGCGTGCCTTCTCGGAGATGACTGACCGACTGGCTTTCCACTTCGTGGCCTTCGGCGTCGAGCCGGCCGCCGCACGTTCGCTGGCCGGCGCGGTCGTGGCGGGCATCGAAGGCGCGATGGTCACCTCCCGTGCCCTGCGCAGTCCCGCCCCCTTCGACTCGGTGCGTGATGCGCTGGTCAGTCATGGAGCCGGATTGCCCCCGAAGGGCTCCGCCCGAGGGAGCGACTGAGCCCGAGGGATGGAGCACCGCCACAGTCCCCGAGAGCGCACGGCTCGGCGTCGGGGGCCGCGTCCGGCGTCGATCGCCGGCGGCTGGTCCTGGGAAGGCGGGCGGCCGGGCCGCAGGTGTCAGCCGGCCGCTTCCTCCGCCGCGGCGGCCTCGCGGCGGGCCGGCGGGCGGCCGATGCGGCGGGTGCGTGGGGAGTCCGACAGCACGGCGCCCAGCAGCTTGCGGGTGTAGGGGTGCTGGGCGTCGTCGATGACGGCGCGGGCGGGGCCATGCTCCACGACCGAGCCGTGGTACAGGACATGGACCTCGTCGCTGATGCGCCTGACCACGTCGAGGTCGTGGGTGATGAACAAGTACGCCAGCCCGTGCTCCTGTTGGAGCCGGAGCAGGAGGTTGAGGATCTGCGCCTGCACCGACACGTCCAGCGCGGAGGTCGGCTCGTCGCAGACCAGCAGGTCGGGGCCGGTGGCCAGGGCGCGTGCGATGCAGACGCGCTGGCGCTGGCCGCCGGACAGTTTGTGCGGGTAGGAGTCGGGGTCGACCGAGCCCATGCCGACCGAGTCCAGCAGTTCGCGTACCCGCTGCTTGCCGTCCTTGCCGTACATGCCGTGGGCGCGCAGCGGTTCGGCCACCACTTCGCCGAGGGTGAAGCGCGGGTCGATGGACTCGTAGGGGTCCTGGAAGACCATGCCGACGCTGCGGCGGAACTCCCGCCGGGCCCGGCGGCGCCGTACCGGAGCGCCGCGGTAGAGGACTTGGCCGGTGTCGACGGACTCCAGGCCCATGATCACCCGGGCGAGGGTGGATTTGCCCGAGCCCGACTCCCCTACGAGGCTTGCCGTGGTGCCGGGGCGCAGGTCGAGGCTGACGTCGTCGAGGGCGGTGAAGGATCCGAACCTCTTGCTGACGCCACGCACGCCGAGCAGCGGCGGCTGTTGTTCCCCGGTGGTCATGAGGGCAGCTCCAGATGGTGGCAGGCCGCTTGCCGGTCCCCGTCGAACAGGCGGGGTTCGGGCAGGACGGTGCGGCAGCGGTTGTCGTCGGCGCGCGGGCAGCGGGGGTGGAAGGGGCAGCCCTCGGGGATTCCTCCGGTCGGCGGTGAGCCGGTGATGGTGGTGAGGATCTGCTTGGGCCGGGCGGTGCGCCCCTCCTGGAAGCAGCGCAGCAGGGCCTGGGTGTAGGGGTGGCGGGGTGTCTCGAACAGGGAGAGCGCATCGCCCTGTTCGACGATCCGGCCGCCGTACATCACGGCGACATGGTCGGCGATCTCGGCGACCACGGACATGTCGTGGGTGATCCACAGGACGGTCAGGCCGCAACTGCGCTGCAGCCGGCCCACCAGGGCGAGGATGTCCGCCTGGACGGTGACGTCCAGGGCGGTGGTGGGCTCATCGGCGATGAGCAGCCGGGGCCGGAAGGCCAGTGCGATGGCGATGACGGCCCGCTGGCGCATACCGCCCGACAGTTCGTGCGGGTAGCAGCGCGCGACGCGCGCGGGGTCGGGGATGCCGACGTCGGCAAGGTTCTGCGCGGCCAGTGCGGCGGCCTCGCGGCGGCCGGCGCCGTGCCGTACCCGGTGCACCTCGGCGATCTGGGTGCCCACGCGCACCACGGGGTTGAGGGCGACGGACGCGTCCTGGGCGAGGTAGGCCGCCACGCTCCCCCGGGCCTCGCGCAGTGGGCGGCCGCTCAGCGCGACGAGGTCGGTGTCCCCCACCCGCACGGAGCCGGCGGTGATCCGCGCGTCCGGCGGGAGCAGCCGGCCGGCGGCGAGGGCGAGGGTGGACTTGCCCGAACCGGACTCGCCGACCAGCGCCGTGGTGGTGCCGGCGGGGATGTCCAGGTGGGCGTCGCGCAGGGCGGTGGTGGTGCCGTAGGCGACGGTGAGCCCGTCGATACGGACGTCGTCGCCCAGCGCGACCGGGGCGGAATCCAGTGCGGTCACAGCGCCTCCGTCCTGATGCGCGGGTCGATGAACATGCGGGCGATGTCGGCGGCGAGGTTCCCCAGGACGACGATGACGGCGACCACCACGACCGTGCCGGTGAGCAGCGGGCGGTCCAGGTTGGCGAACGCCTCGGTCTGGAGGAGGCCGACACCCGGCCAGGCGAAGATCTTCTCGACGAAGACGACGCTGGAGAAGAAGACCGCGACGTCCATGCCGAGCATGGTCACCACCGGCGAGGCGGTGTTGCGGGTGACGTGCCGCAGCAGGATCCGGCGGCGGCGCAGGCCCTTGGAGACGGCGGTGCGCACGTACGGCGAGGCGAGGGCGTCGCGCATGCTGTCGCGTACGACGTTGGCGTAGAAGGGGGCGCCCAGAACGCCCAGGGTGATGGCCGGCAGCACGATCTTCGCTGCGCCGGTGCCGCCGTCGATGGGGAACAGCGGGATCTCGTAGGCGAACAGCAGCAGGAGCGCGAAGCCGAGGGAGAACGCCGGTACGGACAGCAGGCCGACGTGGAAGGTGGCCAGCAGCCAGCTGCGCTTGGGCCGCAGCGCCTCCCATGTGCCCCACAGCGTGCCGAGGGTGAGTTCGATGACGAGCGCGGCGGCGGCCAGCAGCGCGGTGGCGGGGATGCGGTCGAGGATCAGGGACAGGACGGGGGCGTCCTTGGCGTAGGAGGTGCCGAGGTCGCCGGTGGCCGCTCCGGCCAGGTAGTGGCCCAACTGGCTCAGCAGCGGGTCGTTCAGGTGCAGTTGCTCCCGGATCTGCGCCAGGACCTCGGCGCCGGCCTTGGGGCCGGCGATGCTGCGCGCCGGGTCGCCGGGCAGGACGTACTGGAGCACGAAGGTCAGCAGCAGCACCGCGAGGATGGTGAGCAGGCCCAGGAGGATACGGATGCCTATGCGTCGAGCCATGAGTGTCTCTTCGAGAGAGGGTTGCGGCGGTTGAGTCCTTCGGCGATCAGCACGAAGGCCAGGACCGTCGCGATGACGAGGACGAGCGGGACGACCAGGGTGTGCGGGGCGTACATCATGCTGTTGGAGCCGTCGGCGAGGAGGTTGCCGAGTTCGGGCGTCGGCGGCTGGATGCCCGCTCCGAGGAAGGACAGGCCGGCGCCGACGACCACGACGGAGGCGCCGTTGAGGGCGGCGATGTTCAGCAGGATCGTGGACAGGTGGGGCAGGATGTGCCGGCGCAGCACGGTCCGCGGCGGGACTCCGTGGGCGAGGGCGGCTTCGACGTAGCCGCGCGAGCGCAGCCTGGTCACCTCTCCGTGCACGAGGCGGGCCGTCCAAGCCCAGTACAGGGCGGTGATGACGACGATGGCGCCGGTGCGGCCGCGTCCCACGATGCTGGCGAGAGCGAGGCCCGACAGGACGGTGGGCACCGACAGGAAGACGTCGACGACACGCATCAGCACCTGGTCGACCCAGCCGCGGTAGAACCCGGCGACCAGGCCGACGACCGTGCCGAGGCCCACGGAGGCGAGGTTGGCGAGGGCGGCGATGATCAGCGTGGAGCGCAGTCCGTAGGCGGCCCGGGCGAGCATGTCCCGGCCGATGGCGTCCGTACCGAGCAGGTGCCCGGCGGTCCCCGGTCCGCCGGGCAGTCCCTGGGCGGTCAGGGAGGCGGTGTGGATGCGGTAGGGCGAGCCGGTGAGCGGCGCGAGCAGGGCCAGCAGGGCCAGGGCCGACAGCAGCAGGACGCCGGTGAGCCACAGTCGGCGCCCGGCCGGTGCGGGTACGGCGGCGGGGGCGGCGGACTTGGCCGCGCCGGGTGGTGCGACGGTGAGGCCGCTCATCGGCGATCCGTCCCCGGGCGGTACCGGGGGCCCTGGCGGGCCGGGCTCAGCGCTGCGGGGTTGCAGCCGTGGCCGGAGCCGCGGGCCGGATCCCTTGCGGCGGAGCCGTAGCTGTGGCCGCGCTCCGGGCCCGTCTGCGGGCAGGCAGAGCCGTGACTGTGCCGTTGCCCGGCGCGGGGGCGCCAGGCGGGTCGTCGCGCCGGGGCGGGGAACCTGGAAACGGAAGCGAGCCACTCCCCCGCGCCCGTACGGCGGACGGCGGTTCGGAGCGAGGCCGGGGCCACCGAACCGGAACCGGTCGTCCGGGGTGCCGCAGGGCGACGGAGGTCCCGTCGCCGCGAACCACCGCGGCTCCCGTCGTACAGCGGACGGGTGACGGTCGGTGGCCCTCCTGGAACATCGCCGGGCGTGATGGATCGCAGACGGTGGCGGGGCATGTGGCGGCCGTGCCGTCGTCCCGCGCATCGGTCGCCGCCGACGGCTGCGGCAACGTCGTTTTCATCCATACGCTGGTCCTCTCCTGGCTCCGTCGCGGCGCCTCACGGCGCGTGCCGCCGCTCACGCCGGCACCTGGCCGGGGGTCGGGAGCGAGGCGGTGGCCGGCCGGCGACCGTCGTCCTCACCCTGGATGGTCATGTACTTGTCGAGGCGGCCGGCCGCAGTGAGGTGCGGGGGCCGGGGCCGCGGCGCGAGCCCGGTGCGCGGGATCAGCGGCTCGAACGCGGCGGGTACGGAGGTGCGGGAGGCGAAGGGCCTCGGCCGGTGAGCGGTCGGCTCGCCGGCGACGGACGGCAGGTGGGTGGCTGACGACGGGGTGACCGCCGGTGAGCGACGCACGGCGGTGAAGGCGGGTTCCCTCACGATCGCTCTCCTGTCGGGTGGGCCCCGGTCGCACGACCCGGGGCAACTACGCTCGACTGAGAGCTTCTTGCGGACACGGCGACAGTAGAGAGAGGCCCCGGGCACGTCAAGACTTCCGCAGCTTGCCTTCCTCCTGTTGCCTGACTGACATATCAATCAGTGACGACACCACGAATCGCGTGCAGGACCCGCCACAGTCACCATCCCCAGGGCTATTCTCCCAGTACAGCTCTCTGACGCGGAGCAAGGCCGGGCACCCGAGCGCCGACAGGTGCCCTCCGCGATCGCGCAAGGATCCGGCCGGAAGGGGATGCACCTTGCTGACTGATGGGTCAATCATCCGGCCTCAGCGAAAGGCTCACTTCAGATGAGCGATATGGTGACCGGCGTGGTCCGGAAAAAAGTTGTCCTGCGGCGCGAGGAGATCCTCGACGCGACGGTGGAGCAGATCAAGCAGCGCGGTATCGCGGCGACCCGCATCACGGATGTGGCAGGCGCCCTCGGCGTGAGCAGCGGCTTGATCTACTACCACTTCGAGACCAAGGAGCAGCTGGTCGAGGCGACGTTCGCGCACGCCGCTCGCAACGAGCTGGACGCGGCCCGAGCGGTCCTCTCGCGCCCGGCACCGGTCGTCACCCGCCTCAAGGCCCTGCTGCGGCTCTACAGTCCCGCCGCCAATGCGGTGCCGGGCTGGCGGCTGTGGATCGACGGCTACTCCGCAGGTCTACGGGACAAGGGCCTGACGGCCGTCATGCAGGAACTGGACGGCGACTGGAAGAAGATCTTCATCTCGCTGATCGAGGAGGGCATGGCGAGCGGCGACTTCCACTGCGAGGACGCCCGGGCGGCGGCGTGGCGCATCACGCTGTTCCTCGACGGAGTGGCCGTTCAGATGGTGGCCCGGCGGGGCGCGCTGAAGCGGGACGAGGCCATGACGTGGATGCGCGAGCGCACCGCCGACGAGCTCGGCATCGACGCGGAGTTGCTGGGCCCGCGGCGTTGACAGGGCCTCCCGCGGCGCGCTGACGGCTTGAGGGGCGCCTAGCGGGATGGCCGGCCTGGCCCTGGGCGGGTGATTCCGCGGGCGGCCGGTGCCCCGCCGGATCCGCTCCCGAAGGTGCGGCGCCTCCGAGCCGATCGTCGTCGGGGACCTGCGGCCGGTGCGCACCACAGCACAGTCCCCGGTGGGGTGACGGCGGTCGCTCGCCACGGGAGCCGTTCTCCACAGCGGCAGGCGATCGCCGCGTGTCGTCCCCCGACGATCTCAGAGGTCGTTCCCCACCCGCCGGATGCCGCCGTCGAGCGTGGACTCCCAAGAGTTGGCACGCCGTTCGACTCGGCCGCCGCTCACAGCACGGCCACCGGACTCAGCACGTCGCTGCCCTTCATCCGGGCGAAGACGTCCCCCCACGCCGTCCAGGCCGATGGTCTCGGTGACGAAGGCCCCGCCCCACGACCTCCTGCGCCCGCCGTGTCATGTCGGCTTCCTTCCGGTCGTGCGGGCACGCCCTCACCGGGACCGCATGGCCATACTGATTCACGGCTCAATATGTCGCTCAATCAGCCACCATGCCACGCAGGACCAGTTCGCTACTGACCATTGCCTGAAGGCAGATCAGAGCCATAGGTTGACTGACTCAACAGTCAGTATCAGCCACCCTGCCTCCTGGAGGACTCTCATGACCCCCACCCGGGCGCAGGCCCTGCTCGCCGGACGCCGGGAGTACCGCGTCGCCCTCGTCGCCCTCGCCTGCGCGAGCGCGGTGTGGGGTTGGTCGTACATCGTCGTGGTGTGGCTGCTGCCCGAGATGGGGGCCGGCAGCATGGTGGCCGTACGGTTTCTCGCGGCGGGGGCGCTGCTGGTCCTGATACGTCCCCGTGCGGTGCTGTCCATCGGCCGCCGCACAGCCCTGGCGGGGGCACTGCCCGGTCTCTGCCTCGGGTCGGCCACCCTGCTCCAGACCGAGGGACAGCGCTACCTGCAAGCAGCCCAGTCGGGGTTTTTGGCCTCGCTGTTCGTCGTTCTCACCCCACTGGTGGCGTGGGCGGCGTTCCGGGTGCGGGTGACGCCGGCCGTGTGGGCCGCCGTGGTGGTGGCGACAGCAGGCCTCGCGGTCATCTCCTACAACGGTGTGAGTGTCGGCATCGGCAGCTGGCTGACCCTGGCCGGGGCCCTCGGCTACGCCGTCCAGATGGTGCTGCTCTCCCAGTTCGCGGAGCGCAGCGCGGTCTACGGGATGACGGCGGTGCAGTTGCTCACCGCAGGACTGATCGCCTCGGTGGGCCTGCTGGGCTCGGGCCTGAACCTGCCGGACACCTGGTCCGCGTGGGCGTGGCTCGCCTATCTCACCGTCATGGCCACCCTGTTCATGTACGGGGTACAGACCTGGGCGCAGGCCCGCGTCCCGGCCGCTGCCACGGCGGTCGTCATGGCCTGTGAGCCGCTGTTCGTCTCCCTGTTCAGTTTCCTCATCGGGTCGCCTCCTGGGGCACGCACACTCGTCGGCGGTGCCTTCATCGTGACCGCCATGTACCTCGTGCTCGCCCGGCCGGCGAGGGGGACCACGCCCTCGCCGGTGAATCCCACGGGGCGGCAGGGCAGGGACGGGGCGGGGCGGAAAGCTGCCGACTGCCAGAACGCTACCGGGTCATGAGCGGCTGGGATTGCCCCATCCCGAGGAAATGCTCACATCCGGTGAGCGATTGCACGCCTCACTCGACTTCGCCTGCACGAACCTTCGGCCCCCTACGCCGGCGGACGGGAGCGGTTTCCCAAAAAGGATGCTTAACCGACCATCCGAGATTCGCCATTCCTTTCGAATGCGCAAACGGTCCGCTGTCGGCCTCCGCCCATACCCGGGTCAAGCGCGAAGCCTGCGGGGTGGGGACGGGGTGCCGGGCCGGGGTCGTCGTCCGGCTGAGGGGTCGTACGTGAGGGACCGAGGGACGAAGGCCGAACGGCGAGGGACTCGCACCCTTTCCGTCCCTGACGGTAAAACCGCAGGTGAGGGACGTTTCGAGGCTCCGGCAAGGGTCTGAAGGGACTGAAGCTCCCCCTTATCAGCGGAGCATACATATGCGGTATGTATAGATGAGTTATACGTACGCGTACGCGCATATGAAAAAACACCTCATGTATATCCCTGGAGAGCTGATAAGGGGGAGCTTCAGTCCCTTCAGACCCTGTTCCGGCCTTGAGAACCCATCTGACCAGCGGAAACGTGGCAGGGACTGAACGTGAACCAGTGCAGGGACCTTCAGACCCTGACCGGGATCCCTTTCGACAGGGGAACAGACGTACGGATTAATGTGCTTGCGTGACGCCGCGGGTTTTGGCGCCCACAGGCCCCCTCGCACGCTCCGTGCACGGGCCTCTCGAAGCACGAGCACGAGGGACTCAAGGGACCGGACAACTGATAAAACGTGGTGCGAAGCGCTCCGCTTCGGACTTTCCGTCTCACGACTCCTGCGAAAAGAACAGCCCCTACCGTCCAGGACGATCACGTGCCTTCGACTGCGAACGACTTCCCCGCGTCCCTGACCCTGGTGGATGTGACGCGCTGGTGTGCCGCACACGGACCCGCCGTCCGTCCTCCGGTGCCCGGGCGCCGGACGGCCGCGGGGGGCCGGGACCTGAGAAGCGCGGACCGTCCCCGCCCGCAGGCTTGTCCCTGTGCGAGCCCGGAGGGTCCGTGAGCGCGGGCAGGAGCGTGCGCTTCGACGCGGTGGCGGCAGCGCAGCAGATGCTCGACTCCGAGGCCCCGGGCAGGGTCGTGCCGCAGCGGCCGGCGGCGGCCTGCGGCGACACCACCGCGGGGACCGTCGCCCCTGCCGCGCAGCCGGGGGCAGCCCGCCACACGCTTCCCGAGTCACTCACGGACCGCGGCAACGCAAAGCTGTTCATCGAGCGTTTCAGCCGCCAGTTCCGCCACGTGGACGGCCTGGGCTGGTTCTCCTGGGACGGCTACCGCTGGCAGCGCACAGGAGGCGAGAAGGCGGCTTTGTGGGCCGCCGGGGAGATGGCGGAGGCCATGCCCAACAGCGACCCTCAAGGCCGGTTCACGGAACGCGAGTTGTACGTGCATCGCAGGCGGACCCTGTCCACGACCGGGATGAAGGCGCTGCTGACCCAGGCGAAGGCGTCACCGAGGCTCTCCGTCGCCCCTGACAGCCTCGACGGCGATCCCTACGCCCTGTGCACCCCCTCGGGGGTCATCGACCTGCAGACGGGCCTCCTGGGCCCTCCTGACCCGGAGCGGGGCTGTCACTCCCGGGCCACCAGCGTCTCCGCCAGAGCCATGCCCGTCCCCCGCTGGCGGCGTTTCCTCGAGGACACCTTCGGGGACGACGACGAGGGGCGGGAGATGATCGACTTCCTGCACCTCATGCTCGGCTACTCCATCACCGGCGATGTGGGTGCCCAGGTGCTGCCGTTCCTGCACGGTGAGGGAAAGAACGGCAAGTCCGTTCTCCTGGACGTGATGATCCAGATCCTGGGCGACTACGCGGACGCGGCACCGCCGGGTTTCCTGATGGACCGAGGGTCGTTCTCCGAGCACTCCACCGAGCTGACCGAACTGCACGGCCGTCGCCTGGTGGTGTGCAGCGAACTCAAGCCGAACGACAGGTTCGACGAGGCCCGGGTACGGCTGCTGACCGGCGGCGACAGGATCAAGGCCCGCCGGATGCGCCAGGACTTCTTCTCCTTCACGCCCACCCACCACCTGTGGCTGCTGGGCAACCACCGCCCCGAAGTCTCCACCGGAGGCTTCGCGTTCTGGCGCCGGATCCGCCTGATCCCCTTCGAACGCGTCGTCCCGGACGAACGCAAGATCGACAACCTCGCCCTCGAACTCGTCCGCGACGAAGGCCCCGGCATCCTGCACTGGCTGGTCCAGGGCGCGAAGAAGTACCTCACCACCCGTGACCCGCTCGCCGGGCCGGACCGCGTCCGTATCGCCACCCGCGCCTACGCCACCACCGAGGACCACATCGGCCGCTTCCTGGCCGAGTGCTGCACCCGGGACGCTGAACCCGGCGCCGAACTCCGCGTCGAGCAGGGCCTGTTGTACGCCGCCTACAGCGCCTGGTGCCAGGCCGGGGAGGGCATCCGCCCGGCCAGCACCCGTACGTTCGCACTTCGGGTCCGTCAAGAGGCGGGCCTCAGCAGCCCGGCCGAGATGATCAAATCAAATGGCAGGAAGTACTATCCCGGCATCGGACTGGCGGTGGACTAGGTGTCGCAGAATGATCGGACCCGCTGCCGGCGGCAGGCGAAACGCTTCGCGACTCCTGGGGGCGCCTCTTACGATGGCAGCATGCCGGACACCGAAGTCGGCGCCGGACGGCATGCTCCGGCCGCCGTCGCAGACTCCAGTCGCGTGATGCCGCCTTCGGTACGGGGCTCGGAGCAGGATGCCGACCGCACCCCGGACGGCCGGGACGAGGAGGGATCGGGGCCATGAGTTCGCTTCTGAGCGACAGCGATCTCACCCACGAGGCGCAGGTGGTGTGGCTGGAGAATGTGAGTGGCCTCGACTACGTACGTCAGGCCCTCGACAAGACACCACGGCGGCGCAACAGACCGCGGTACGCGCGCGACGGCCGCATGATCGGTTACACCGAACTCGACGACTCGGCCCCGGCCGACCCCGACAGCGGCCTGTACCGGCGGCGGGTGTTCTTTCTGCTCCCCCATGACCGGGACAACCGGCCCGACGGCATCTACCAGGAGGGAGCTCCTGGTGAAGCCGTCGACCCGCGGACCATCCGGCCGCGCGAAGTCGGCAAGAAGACTCCGCGATCCCAGCGCGGGCCGGCCGCCATGACAGGCTGAGAGGACCCGAAGCGGCCTTGGGCCCCGAGCGACGACTGAGACGGGGAGGGCCCTTCACCACTCCCCCGCCCCGGCACCCGTGCGACTCCGGTGGACCGTGAGGTATCAGGACGCGGGATCGTCCGGCGGCGCCACCCGTCACAGAGGCAGTGTTATCCCGAGCTTGCGCATGGCCGTGGAGGGCGGGCCGCCCTCGGAGCGTTCGGTCTTGTAGCCCTTCACCCGCGGCTGGAGCGTGCGCGGGTCCACCGCTTCGGCGGGGGCGCTCTTGGCGTACAGGCCCTCCGGTTCGCTGTCCCGGTCGTGGGGCAGCAGCCAGAAGACGCGACGGCGGAAGGTGCCGGAGGCACGGGAGGCCTTGGCGGTGGGGCCGAGGAGCGCGTAGCCGACCATGCGGCCGTCGCGGTGGTAGGCGGGGCGGCCCTTGCGCGTGGGCAGGCGGTCCAGGCTCTGGCGTACGTAGTCGAGGTCGTCGACGTCCTCCAGCCAGACGAGGGTGGTCTCGTGGCTGATCTCGTCCTCGGTGATCAGGGAGCTCATGCGCCGGCGTCCCTTTCCTGGTCGGTGAGCAGTCCGATACCCGGGTAGTGCTTACGCTGGTTGGACAGGATCATCTCCTTGGGCGAGGCGATACCGACGAGTTCCCGCGTACGGGCGGCGAACGCCCTCGACGACATCAGTGGTGCTCCCTCATTCTGGCACCAGGTCTTGTACGCCGCGTAGAGCGCCGTCTGCTCCGCCCTCAGATCCGGCGCGAGGAGGCAGGCCTCGTCGTAGAAACGGCCGGTGTGGTCCTCGGTCTCGGCGTAGGCGGTCGTGGCGATGCGGACACGCTCGGGGCCGGTGAGGTCCCGGTCGCCCGCGAGGTAGCGGCGGGCGCCGTCGATGAGCCAGCCGAGGATACCCGGTCCTTCCTCGGTGACGAGGATGTCGGCGAGATTGTCGATCTTCCGGTGGTCGGGCACGACGTGTTCGAAGGGAATCAGCCGCATCCGGCGCCAGAACGCGAAGCCGCCGGTGCCCACTTCGGGGCGGTGGTTGCCCAGCAGCCAGAGCTTGTGGGTCGGAGTGAAGGAGAAGAAGTCCTGCCGCATCCGGCGGGCCTTGATGCGGTCGCCGCCCGTCAGCAGCTTCACCCTGGCCTCGTCGAACTTGTCGCCGGGCTTGACCTCGGAGCAGACGATGACGCGGCGGCCGTGGAGTTCGGCCAGATCCGTCGGGTGTCCCTCGTAGGGCCGGGCCATCAGGAAACCGGGCGGCGCGGCGTCCGCGTAGTCGCCCAGGAGCTTCATCAGGACGTCCAGCAGAACGGACTTGCCGTTCTTGCCGGAGCCGAACAGGAAGGGCAGGATCTGCGCGCCCACGTCACCGGTGAGGGAGTAGCCGAGGAGCAGCTGGAGATAGCCGATCATCTCGCTGTCCTCGGCGGCCTCGCCGAAGGTGTCGGTCAGGAACCGTGTCCAGCGGGGGGTGGGACCGTGCTGGGGTCCGATGGTGGTGGAGCGGGAGTGGAAGTCCTTGTTGGGATCGGGGTTCTTCACCAGGCCGGTACGCAGGTCGACGATCCCGTCGGGGGTGCACAGGCCGTAGGGATCGGCGTCCAGGCGGGAGGCGTTGAGGACCATGCCGGGGGCGGACTTGGCCTGGGCGAGCATGGCGTTGATGCCGGTGGTGGACAACGCTCGGCGCCGGTGCTGCTGGAGGGAGGTGGTCGTGAAGACGCCGCGCGGGTCGTGGGAGGCGATGCTTTCGGCGAGGTCTCCGGCTGCCCACAGCACGGTGTCGTCCTCGTCGATCTGCCAGCGGGTGGTGTCCCACCGGTACCAGCCGATCCCGGGAACGTGCCGGTAGTCGTTGGCGTACAGCTTCACGAACAGTTTGGCGTTGCCGCGATCGCTCAAGGTGTCGGGCAGCAGACCGTCGGCCGTCGCCTCGCCCGCCGGGGCCCGGTCGCTTTCCGCCTGCGCCGGGCGCGGGACGGTCGTCGCTCTCTGGGCACGGATCTGGGCGGCGACGGCTTCGGGGTTGAACTCGAAGAGCGCATCCGGCTTGGGTGACGTCACGAACGCCTCCCTCCTCCGTGCAGTGGCTTTTCCAGGCCGGCGGTCAGACCGCTGCGGATGATCTGCTCGATGCGGCGCGTCTGACCCGGACGGGCCGTCACCGCTGCGTCTGTGAGGACCTGTTCGGCCTCCTCCCGTGGCAGCCTGCCGGCGGCGACCAGTCCGCCCACGGTGAAGGCCGCCCGGTTGAGGGCATCGGAGAAACCCGCTCCCTCGGCGACCTGTCCGCAGGCTTCCACGGGAGCCAGCACGGCAGCAAGGAGGGACTGGACACGGTCCCGTCCCCCGCCCGCGGCGTGAACCGCCTGGCGCGCCCTGGGCGGGACCGGCCGCGGGGCGGGGATGTGGGGCGCGGGCAGGTGACCGGTGCGCTCCAGCTCCTGGGCGAGCCAGACGGGCAGCGCGGCCGGCTGCCTCGGCTGGCCCACCGGGATGTAGGTGCCGTGCTTGGTGGTGGTGCCGGGCGAGACGATGTAACTGCCGTGCGCGCGGATGTCGACCTGCCAGGCAAGGGCTCGGCCGCGGCCGGAGCCGACGGAGGACTGCCAGCGGCGGCTGTCCCTGGTCCGGTACCAGACGTGGAGTCCTCCCGAGGGGGTGCGTACCCGCAGGGTGGTCTCGTCCTCCGCGGGGCTCGGGCGACCGCGCAGGGCGGCCAGGAGGGCGAGGGTGTGATACCCGTTCGCCAGACCGGTGAGGTCGACATGGTCGGCGATGGGGATGCCCGGCAGGATGCGGTCGCGGGTCGGCGGTTCGGCGTTGTGCGCGTCGATGTCGATGACCACCAGCCCGGCCGGGCCGCAGGACACGCCGATGCCGTACTCCGGGTGACTCCCCCACCAGTTGCCGATGCGGTCCTGGTCGAGGGTGGCGGCGTGGAAGCCGTGACACCAGCGGCCGGCGGGGATGCAGGGGCACTCGGTGGGCGGGTGCGGGTTGGTGCGGCAGTCCCGGCAGTTGGCGGCCGGGGTCTTGAGGCCGGCCGCGAGGGGATGTACGGGCCAGCCTTGCCGGGCACACCACCGAGCGACGGCCAACGACTGCTCAGCGCCTGTAGGGCGCTGGTCGCTCACTCTTGAGTCGCTGAAGGGAAACCGCAGTTCAGCAGACATGTACACCCCCTGACAGCGACCGAAGCGACTCAACGATGGACACACACTAGCGAACGTGGCACTGGGGAGTGTGGAGCACATGCGGAAGGAGGTACCTGGGTGTCGGTGCTGCGACCGGCCGAGGGGACTCCAGCGACTGAACAGGAGGCGCAGCTACTGGAGGGCTTCGGTAGCTACTGAATCAGTCACGGGAAAAGGCCAGTTCAGCGGGGGTAAGGACACCAGAACAGCGACTGAAGCGACTGAAGGTTCTTATATATCACGCACACGCGCATACAAGACTGCTTCATATATGCGGAACTTGAGTCGCTTCAGTCGCTGTTCTGTGGGCTGGATGCTCTTTGACCTGCGGTTTTACCCCTCAGCCAGCCCAGCGACTGAACAGTCGCTGGGTCGCTGGGCTTCGGTCGCTGTGGGCTGGGACGGGTTTGGGAGGGCTGGGCGGGGTGGGCGGGGTGGAGACGACAGCGACTGAGCGACTCAAGCGACTCAAGCTACGGGTCGACAAGTCGGTGGCACGTCACGAGACACGACCGCAAGGCTGCGACCGACGCTTCCGCAGCGTCTCTGGCAACACGCTGCAAGGCTGACCGAGACTCGCAGCCCGCGCGCACCACGAAGCGTCTCCTGGTCAGACGGGGTCGGTGAACGAGACCGGCTTGCCGGTGGCGTGGGCGTATGCGATCTCCCTGCTCGTGGACTCACCGATATACCCGCCTGGGTTGACGACCAGAACCCGGTCAGCCAGGTCGATCTTGCGCAAATGGAGGGTGTCCAGCGCGGTCTTCTGCTCGTTGGTCATCAACTGGTCTGCTTCGCGGTCCTCGGCGCGCAGGAAGACGCCAGGCGCGACGACGATGACACCTGCGAAGGTCAGGTCACGGTTCGCCGCGCTCATCTCGTCCGCGAACCGGGTAGAGCCGCAGATGCAGACAATCTCAGGCCGGTCGGGCACGGCTCAGTCCTTCGGGTCGAACGGGAAACCGTCAGTGTGAGCGTAGCCATCACAGACCGAGGTACGGGCCAACAGATAACAGAGCGAGCGGGAATCCCCGTGACTGCGCCGGCGCCTGCGGGCAGCGTGGGCCGTGTTGGGAGTGACGCTGTTCGACGCCGACATATGGGGTGCCCCCGGGTCACCAGTAGCGTGTGCATCCCGATGACTACCTCCACTCCCCTGCGCTCACGCGCCGAAGGCGGTTGGGGCGCGGGCGTCCAACCTCCTTCGGCACTCTCCTCCGGCGCAGTAGAGGCTGTCCCGAACTGCTGGTCATGAGTGAGACGATCTTGGCGTGGTCGGTGTGATCACGGCGTCCGAGTCCAACGGGACTGCCGACTGAACGGCGAGGGCGTTCACCACGCGATGCTTGGAGTTACCCGTCGGCACACCCATGCGCGCTGTGGCTGGCCGCACCCGACCCAAGCACCGCCCGTTGAGGAATCAGGAATCGGTGGGCAGGAGCTGGACCTGGCTGACCTAGTTCTCCTCGTCCACCTCGGTGCGGGTGGTGCGGCCCCTCCAGCTGGACGCGGACTCGGCGGCAAGCCGGCGCAGGAACACTCGCCGCCTCGGGCAGATAGCGGCTGGTCGCCGGCTCGTCCGCCAGCACAAGTGCCTGCGGACCGTTCCCGCCAATGGGGATCACACCGGTCAGATCGTCCACCGCATAGGCCCGGTCGTGGTCGTCTGAAGCGCGGTGGCGTCTCCTGCCATGACCCCCTCTCGGTGCACCCACGCCATGTAGCCAGGGCGGAGACGGGCACGATGATCAAGGGCGTACCCGTCGACGTCACCCAGGACTGATGAGGATTCTCGAATTCGGCCAGAGCTGCTCTTCCTCCCCACTTGATCTGGTTGTGAACGATCTGGAGGAAACGCCCGAGCGGGTGCACCAGGTGCCTCGTAACTCCCCTCTCGTCATGAGTCCGGAGCGGGGTTGCGCGCTCACTCGCTGCCTGGGGATTCGGGGACAGCGTGGAAGGATTCGGCGGTGTGGTGGCTGGCGTCGTTTCCCGCTCGATAACGAAAGGCGCCGTGCAGCAGTACGGCCGTCGCACTTCGCGGCACGCTGGCCACGAAGCTGTATCTCGTGGTGAGTCCCGGCTCGATCAAGGTCGCGCTCCACTCCTGCGGCAGCCAGGAGCCCGTCGTCAGGACGTGGGGAATGAGCACTTGGCCGCCGATGTCTGCGCCGGTGATCAGGGGATCGTCGGGATACACGCACCGGAGTTCAAACGTGAGATGGCTGGTCGCGTACTGCACCTGGCCCTTGTTGTCGAGCATGGCAGCCAGCTCCACGAGCCAGGCGTCCCCATGCAGGCTCACGAAACGCACCTCAACGCCGAAGTCAATTCGTTCGGCGTATTCGCGTTGTTGAAGGAAACGCTGATCTTCTCGCCGCCAGATCAGGCTCTGCTGGCGTAGAGCCAACACGTGTCCTCATCAGCATGGGGTGGGTGGGAAGCATCGGCTGCTGTGGATGAAGAAACGCCCATGCAGTCCGTGTGCCCTCCCCCACAGACAACACCCGTGACGCTCATTGGTGCCCGGCACAGGGAACGGAGTGTCTCAGCGACTACGGCAGCCAGCGGTTACGGACAGCCTTTGCCGAGGTCCTCGACGCCAGCCATGTTGTCCTGGCTGCCGGCGCGTGTGGTACGGGCAGTCGCCTCCAGCGCGCCAGAGCCGCCGGTGCCCCTCTTGGCCGTTGCCAACGGTGCCTACGCCAACAGGCCCTCTGCTGTGCCCCGAAGCCTTCTTCCCTGCCTCGGTCCTGGACCGGCCGAACCCGAGGGCTGGCCATTGTCTCGGATCGCATATCCCTTCGCCGGTCACCTGATGGGCGGTTGCCTCCGGAGCAGGCCCGCGTGGCTCACCCCGAGATGCTGGCCATCCTGCCGGTGTGCGACAACTACGCCGTACGCGCGGGGTTCAACACCTTCACTTGGGGCTGGCCAGGGGAAACGACTGTTTCACAGTCTGTGAATCCCGTTTCTGGGGGCAGACTGATCGCCATGGTGCGTCGTGGGCGAAAGGCGGGGTCTGCAGCAGAACCCCTGGTCAGGCCGCAGGTGCAGATCGGTCGATTCGATGGTGTGGCGGCTGTCGGCAAGCTGCGTGGGTGGCATGAGAGCGCGGGGGATCCAGAAGTGGAGCGCATGCCGGCGGATGACGAGATCTACGGTGCTCTTCTCTATACGGAGAGGAACGCGGGGGCTCTGCGCACCCTTCCTTTGGACGTACAGCGGGCGGCTGCTCTGGAGAGGGTTCGTCTCTGGGAGTACATGCGTGAGCGGGCCGATGTACATCAGGCCCGGGCCGTGGCCAACGCCCGGGCAGCCGGTGCGGCGTGGCTGGATCTTGCTCCGGCACTCGCGGTCCGTGCTGCGAGCGCCGCCTACAACAAGGCCCGGCGTCTGCGCGCCGCCCTGCTCTCCGACGACACTCCCGACGCTCCCCCGGTCCGCCGGACACCAGAGGCTGTCGAGGAGGCGGAACGGCGCATCGCGCTTCGGAACGCCGCTGAGCAGCGAGAGCAGGAAGCGGCCAGGCAGCGGAACCACTTGCTCATGCCAGTGGCCCGGCGCCTTTTGGAGCAGCGGGAGGCACTCGGCCCTGACGAGGACGCCGAGTACTGGTTCGACGAGATGGCAGAAGTCCTGCCGAGCTGTGTGACCCCGACTCAGATGGTGAGCCTGGAACGCTACCTGGATGCTGCACTGCGTGTGCTGTCGAAGTTGGAGCAGCGCACGGCGTGTTCTGTGGCGTCGACGGAGGCCGCCCAGGCCGCCCTGGCCGCGGCCAGGCAATGGCAGACACAAGGAACACCCTTCCGCGCAGCCGAGCACTGGCGGAAGTGATTACGGCGTAATCACTCAAGGCGGGTGGGGGAGTGCGTGGGGTGCGGTAGTCGGTAGTCGTGGGGGAGGGAGCGGTCGGGCGGGAGTGATTACGGCGTAATCACTCAAGGCTGCCGGGGAGGTGTGGGGGTGCGGCAGATGTGGGGGAGAGGGTGGTTGGCGGCGGAAGTGATTACGGCGTAATCACTGAGGGCTGCAGGGGGAGTGTGTGGGGTGCGGTAGTCGTGGGGAAGGGGCGGTTGGCAGCGGGAGTGATTACGGCGTAATCACTCAAGGCCGCGCGGGAGTTGTTCTTGCGGTGGTGTGGCCGGTGCGTGGGTAGCGGTGGCCGAGTGCTCAAGGGCGGGCGCAATCGTGGTGCGCGGAGCCTGCGGCCCGACAGCGACCGAAGCGACTGAAGCGACCGGGGGCCGACATTGGCCCAGCCGGTTCGGGGCTGGTCGTATCCGAGGCTGAAGACGCGCACCCGGCTCCGGCAGGCGCGGCAGGCGAGCTGAGCAATGGGCAGGTCAGGGCTGGAGAGCGGAGTGAGCCTGGAGGGGTTCTGCTTCGACTGGCTGTGGCGAGGGGCGTGCGCGGCCCGGCGGGATCGACGGGCCGCGCGGTGCTGATGTGCGTCAGGAGGCTCCCTGGTCGACGATCTCCGCCGACCCCATCATGGCCGCATTCTCGGCCTTCACCGCATCGTAGGTCTGGCCGGGCGGGGGAGCGGCCGGAGGGCTGAACGGCTTGCCGAAGTCGGACAGGAGCACCTCCTGCTTCTTACCGGCCTTCACCTCCAGCACCTTCAGGATGTACGGCTCCTCCTCGGTGGCGACGTACATGGTCATCGCAGCCTTGTCCGACGTGGCCTTCAGGACCACGGCGTTCTGACCGGTCACCGTTGCCCTGCCCGCCTTGGTCGTCGGCTTCACGGTTTTGGGGTTCACCCCCATGTCGTCGAGCCCGCAGTAGAGGGACAGGATGCCCAGTGTGAACGACTTGTCCTTGCTGCCGTACATGTACTTGCCCTTCGCATCGGGCACGGCCTTGAGGAAGGACTTCCCTTCCTCACTGGCGTAGTAGGCGGCCTCGTCCTTCGGCTTGGCCCACACCTGATCCTTCTTGCGGAGAACTTCAAAGGGAGCGCCGGGGGTGATCGCGACCGTACCCGCGCAGTTCCCCTGCTGGTCCATGGTCAGATCGACGGCGCCGGGCACGACCACTCGCAAGGTCGGCGTCGCTGCCGTAGCCGCCAGGGCCTTGTCGAAGATCTGCTGCGCGGAGAGCTTCTCCACCCCGTTGGGCGCTTGCTCTTTCGCTGAGCCCTTGCCGCCCTCGGCGCCCTCGCCGCTCCCCTTCGTCCTGTCGGAGCCGTTCTTGCTCTTGGCCGGCTTGTCGCTGCCGGAGTCGCCTGAGGAGCACCCCGCGGCACCGAGCACGACGACCGCGCCCAGGGCTGCGGCCAGAGCCTGATACGTCCTTGCCATGACTGTTCCCATCCTCGGATTTGCGTCGGCGTTCACCGGCGGGGTGGCCGGCGCCGAACGCGGGACCATGCCAGCACGCACCACTGACAGGGAGACGGCCGCAGAGGCCGCCTCGATGGCTCCGCCGCCTGCTGCCGCTGTCCGAAATCGGCGGCAGGAGGGGAATGTCGCCGAGCGAACCAGGCATAAGGGGGAGAACAGCGTGTCCGGCGTGGCGATGTGCGGGTGGGAAACGCTCAGGGGCGGTGAGCAGAGTGCCGAGCCGTATCTGGAACTCGGCGATCAGCGCGTCGACGGCCGCCTCTGCGCGTACCGGGCCGACCCTCGCTCCGGTACGCGCAGAGGCGGCCGGTGTCAGATTCTCCAGGAGCGCAGTGCGTCGGCCACGGCGTAGATGCTCAGTCGGGTCTCACGCATCTTCCTAGTCAAGTCGGACAAGGCCCCGTAGGGGGGATCGATGCCCTCGCCGGACTGGTCGAGGTACTGGGCGGCGACGAACGCGGCGAAGAGGCTGTTGCGGTGCGGGAGGGGTTCCAGGCGCACGATGGTGTCCAGGAGGGCGGCCGCCCGCCAGGCCGCGTCGGGGTTGGACGCCTCCAGGGTCGGCATGCGCGTCTTGTGCCGGGCGACGGCCGCCACGAGGGCCGAGTAGTCCGTGACCGAGACGTCGTCGCTGCCGAGAGCGGCTTCCTGGACGTCCAGGAGCCAGGAGACGTCGATGTAGAGGATCTCGCCCATCAGGCGGCCGAGGCTCCCCGGCCGCGCTTCGACGGGGGCACCTCGTCGGGGAAGGCTTCGTCGAACTCGGCACGAAGCCGGTCGGCCCACGAGGACGCACCGGAGACGAACCGCTTGCGGTGCATCTCGCGCACGCCCAGGTCGTGCAGGTACTGCTTCAGGCTCTTGCCCTCGGCCGCGGCGGCCGCGCGCACGCCTTCCAGCTCGTCCTCGGTGAAGGTCACGTTCAGCGATGGCATACGCCCCATGGTACCTAATAGGTACCTGCTGATGGGAGGGGCAGGTGCACGACCGGCCCCGGGGCATTGAGGTCACCTCGTACGGCGTCCCGGCGGATACGGTTGCTTCGGTCGCTGCCTCGCCCTGCCGCAATGCCCAGGTCGGAACGTTGTGATGGTGTTCTCAGCGACTGAAGCGACTGTTGTTCGAACATGTCCGGCGGCCACCAGTGTGACGCGCTGCCCGGGCTTGACGACGACTGACCCGAGCGTCCGGTCCTCGAGGGTGTGCCCGCTCCGTCGCTCCTGGCCGCACTGATCACAACCCATGCGCGTTCTCGGCTGCGTTCCCGTGTGCGAGCCCGATGAGGTCGCGCCGGGGCGAGACCAGGGGCCGGATCGCTGCGGCCTTTTGCTCATCCGACCTGAGCAGTCCACCGGGTAAGGGGTGACCATCGCGCCCCCCGCCTTCACTCTCACCGAGTCCGGCGCCGGCTAGTGACGTGGGCCGCCGAACCCGCTCCGAAGGGCGTCTCCAGATGGCGGAGGAAAACAGGAAGTTGCGTGCCGTCGGAACGCCTGCCGTCACCGCCGGAAACCTTCTCATCTGCTGTTTCGCATGTGGGAGCGTCAGGGCATGAGCGGCTCTCAGGCCCGCTTACCGACTGACGCATCGGTCAATAAGTCCGGCGCGAATCGTTGACATGGCGGAAGTCGCGGGGCTACGTTCCCTGCAACTCGACGACCGTCGAGGGGCGGTGACGGACCGCGCCTCGGCCGCGCGGGATCTGTCAGGGCGACGCGTACCCCGCGCTGCCGCCGGTCCTCGTCCGCGTCTCTCACCCACCCCTCGCTCGCGCTCCTCGCCCACGGCACTCGCTCACGCTCCTTGCTCACGGCCCCTGGCACCGCGCCGCCAGCATCCCTCGCCTTCCTACGGTGGTCTCACGAGAGGACAACCATGGCCGGACCCCCGCACACCCCGACCCGGCGACAGCTCCTGGCCGCCGGTGCCGCCGGGGGCGCCGGTCTGCTGCTGAACGGCTGCACCACGGACCCGCGGCCCGTCCGGCTCGGCCCCGCCGCCCAGGTGGCCCGGTGGGCTCCCGGTCCCGGCGACCCGGCCGGGGCGCGCCGAGGGGGCAAGGTCGTCACCGCCTGGGCGACGGAGGCACAGTCCTACGACCCCGCGATCGGCTGGGACCTGCACAGCTGGGAAGCCATCTCGACGGTCCTGCACTCCCCGCTGTACAGCTACGCCGGACAGAACGGCGGGCCCGCCCCGCTGGCCGCCGCGGCGATGCCGAAGGTGTCCGGGGACGGCCGGGTCTACACCGTGCCGCTGCGGCGGAACGTTCGTTTCCACAACGGCCGGCCGGTCACCGCACAGGATTACGTCGCCAGCTGGACCCGCGTCCTCGACCCGGACGTGGCTTCCTGGGCGGCGAGCTATCTCTTCGGGATCGAGGGCGCCCAGGCGGTCTACGAGCAGAAGGCGAAAGCGGTCAGCGGCCTGACGGCCCTCGACTCCCACACCCTGCGGATCCGGCTGGCCGAGCCGGACGTCCTCATGCTCGCCCTGCTGTGCCAGCCGTACACGGCCGCCCTGCCGGCCGAGGAGATCCGCCGTCTCGGCAGTTCCTTCGGCCGCACCCCGGTCGGCACCGGCCCCTTCCGCGTCACCCGGTACGACGGCAAGGGCCAGCGGGCCACGTTCCGGCGCTTCGAGAAGTACTTCTGGCCCGGCAGCCCGCTCATCGACACGCTGGAGTACCGCTGGGGCATCGACTACGCGATGCAGTCGCTCCAGCTGAACGGGGGCAGCGTCGACGTCCTGGGGGAGGGGCTGGTGTCCAGCCAGGCGGCCCGCTTCACCGCGGACCCCGGCACCCGGGAGAAGTTCGTCCACCCCGTGCCCATCCGGGGCAACCAGTGGCTCGCCCTCAACCTCAGGCGCAGGGAACTGCGCGACCGGCGGGTGCGGCAGGCGCTGAACTGGGCGGTGGACCGCGAGCAGCTGATGCGGGTCACCTTCGGCCTGTCCGACCCGTGGGGCTCCCCCTTCCCCAAGCAGCTCGACCGTTACCAGCGCACCGCGCAGCCCTACACCCACGACCCCGAGCGGGCTCGTGCCCTGCTGCGGGAGGCCGGCGTCGAACGGCTGCGGCTGGACTTCCCGCTCGGCACCCAGGAGCCGTGGCCGCTGCTCTCCCAGGTCCTGCAGCAGCAGTTGGCCGAGGTGGGTGTGGACATCGACCTGCGGCCGATGGGCCAGTCCGCCTTCGACCAGATCACCGCCGAGGGCGAGGGGGACATGTACGGCAACCGCCTCTACCTCAGCCTGAACAGCGCCCTGGAGATGGTGTCGTCCAACTACACCTCGGACGCCTCGTACAACTACACCGGCTACAACAACCGGCGGGTGGACGAGCTCACCGCCAAGGCGCGCACGAGCCGCACGGCCGAGACCGCCAACTCGCTGCTGGCGCAGGTCGAGGAGGAACTCGTGCGGGACGCGCCCGCGGTCTTCCTCGCCAACATGAACTTCCTCGGGGCCAGGCGGCCGGAGATCCACAACTACCAGATGCGCGGAGAGACGGGCACGTACTACGACCGGCTGTGGATCGGCCCGTGACCTCGGTGGCCGAAACCCGGGACAACGAGAGAGGGAAGCAGATGGCCGTTGCACTGCGTTGCGCGCGGTTGGTGGACGTCGAGGCGGGTGCGGTCCTGCCCGATCGGACCGTCGTCATCGAGGGCGACCGCATCGCCGCCGTACGGCCGGGCGGCGAACCCCTGCCCGAGGGGATGCGGCTGATAGACCTCGGCGAGGCGTCGCTCGCTCCCGGGCTCATCGATCTGCACACCCACCTGGTGGGCCCGGCCGCGTGCGGGGACTTCCTGCAGGAACTGAAGCTGTCCGGCGCGCAATTGGCCCTCGACGGGGTGGCGCACGCCCGGGACACCCTGCACGCCGGTTTCACCACCGTCCGGGACGTCGGCACCTTCCACGCCTTCGTGGACGTGGCGCTGCGGGACGCCATCGACCGGGGCATCGTGCCGGGCCCGCGCATGGCCGTCGCCGGGGCCTTCGTCGGTGTCTCCACCGGCGGCGGCATGATCGTGGGACTCACCCCGGGCATCGAACTGCCGCGGCACTACCGGCTCGGCTCGGTGCGCGACGTACCCGACGTCCGCGAACGCGTCCGTGAACTGCTCACCGGCGGCGCCGACGTGATCAAGCTGATCGCCACCGGGGCGGTGCTGACCTCCGGCACGGTTCCCGGCGCGCCGGAGCTGCGCGAGGAACAGATCCGGGCGGCCGTCGAGGAAGCCCAGTGGTACGGCGCGTACGTCGCCGCGCACGCGCATGGTGCCGAGGGCATCAAGTGGGCGATCCGGGCCGGGGTGCGCTCCATCGAGCACGGCACGGAACTGGACGACGAGAGCATCGAGTTGATGCTGGAGCACGGCACCTATCTGTCCGCCGACATCTGGTGGAGCGACTGGCTGAACAAGCACCCGGAGCAGTTCGACGACGAGCAGCGGGCCAAGAACGACGCGGCGACCGAACGACAGCGGCAGAGCTTCGCGAAGGCGGTGCGGGCGGGGGTGCGGGTCGGCTTCGGCACGGACGCCGGCTGCTTCCCGCACGGCCTGCAGACACGTCAGCTGGCCACCATGTGCGAGTGGGGCATGACCCCGCTGCAGGCACTGCGCGCCGCGACCCTCACCAGCGCCGAGTGCATGGGCTGGGAGGACCGCGTCGGTTCCATCACCCCGGGCAAGTACGCCGACCTCGTCGCGGTGACCGGGGACCCGCAGGACCCCGCCTCCTTCAACGACGTCCGCTTCGTCATGAAGGGCGGCGAAGTCGTCCGCGACGACCTCCCGGCGGCGGTGCCATCAGTCAGCGGAGAAAGAACTGTGTGACGTCGGGAGAGAGCAGGAACCATGCCTCGGAATGCCAAGTTCTCGCAGGACGTCTATGACGTCGTCATCGTCGGTGGCGGCCACAACGGCCTGGTCGCCGCCTCCTACCTGGCCCGGGCGGGGCGCTCCGTGCTCCTGCTCGAACGGCTCGGCACCACAGGCGGTGCGGCCGTGTCGACCCGTGCCTTCTCCGGAGTGGACGCGCGCCTGTCGCGCTATTCCTACCTGGTGTCCCTGCTTCCGCCGAAGATCGTGCAGGATCTCGGGCTGCGCTTCCAGGTGCGCAAGAGGTCCATCTCGTCCTACACGCCGGTCGAGCGCGCCGGCCGTGCCACCGGCTTGCTGGTCGGCGGGGGTGAGGAGCGGACCCGGGCGGCGTTTCGGGCCTTCACCGGCTCGGACGCCGAGTACACGTCCTGGCGGGAGTTCTACGCGATGACGGAGCGGGTCGCCAAGAGGGTGTTTCCCACCCTCACCGAGCCGCTTCCCAGCCGGGAGGAGCTGCGGGCCCGGATCGATGACCCCGCCGCCTGGCGGACGCTGTTCGAGGAGCCCCTCGGCGTCACCATCGAGGACCGCTTCAAGGACGACGTCGTGCGGGGTGTCGTACTCACGGACGGGCTGATCGGCACGTTCACCGACGCCCACGACCCGGGCCTGGCCCAGAACATCTGCTTCCTCTACCACGTCATCGGCGGCGGGACGGGCGACTGGGACGTACCGGTCGGTGGCATGGGCGCCCTGACCGGCGAGCTGGCCCGGACCGCGAGGGAGGCCGGAGCCGAGATCGCCACCGGTCACGAGGTCGTGCGCGTCGAGCCCGACGAGCGCCTGGCCGTGGTCACCTACGACGACGGGTCGGGGGAGTCGACGGTCGCTGCCCGCAAGGTACTGGTCAACGCCTCGCCCGAGGCGCTGGCCGGCATGCTCGGCGACACCGTCGACGAGCCGGCTGAGGGCGCACAGCTCAAGGTCAACATGCTGCTGCGGCGGCTGCCGCGGCTGCGGGACACCTCAGTGGATCCGAAGGAGGCGTTCTCGGGTACCTTCCACATCTCCGAGAGCTACGACCAACTGGCCCGCGCCTATCGCGAGGCGGCCGAGGGCCGGCTCCCGTCGGCCCCGCCGTCGGAGATCTACTGCCACTCGCTGACCGACCCGTCGATACTCGGCCCCGAACTGGCCGCCCAGGGCTGTCAGACGCTGACGATGTTCGGGCTGCACGCCCCGGCCCGGCTGTTCGTGGAGGACAACGAGGCGGCCCGGGAGGCGCTGACCAAGGCGGCTCTGGCCGAGCTCGACTCGGTGCTGGCCGAACCGATCGCCGACTGTCTCGCGCTGGACGAGGACGGCCGCCCCTGCATCGAGGCGAAGACACCGATCGATCTGGAGGACGAGCTGCGGCTGCCGGCCGGCAACATCTTCCACCGTTCCCTGGCCTTCCCGCACGCGGGCGAGACGACCGGACGGTGGGGTGTGGAGACGCCGTACCCCAACGTGCTGCTGTGCGGCGCCGGTGCCGTGCGCGGCGGCGGGGTGAGCGGCGTGCCAGGTCACAATGCCGCCATGGCCGTCCTCGGCGAATGAGCGAGAGCCGGGGAACCCCCGAGGGGGACGGACGGCTGTCGCACCGGGCCGTTCCCGCCTCGTGGGCAGCCGGGAAAGCGCCGCGTTCCTGTCCTCAGGCACCTGGGCACCTGCCCAGGTGCCCCGCCCGGCGGCTACGTGAACGCGGCCTCGATGGCGGTGAGGTTCCGTTCCACCACGGCCTGTGCGGCCTGCCTCGGGGTGATGCCCTCGGCCGCGGCGCCATCGAGCATGTTCTCGGTGAGCCGGCGCATGGCCGAGCGGACCATGGTGTGTGCCTCGTCGGAGTCCGCCGCGATGTCGCCGAACAGCGTCCACCACCACCAGGCGTTGGTGGCGGAGTTGACCACGAAGTCCGGCAGGACTCTCACCCCGCGGGCGTGCAGCGCGGCCTCCGCCTCGGGCAGCACCGGCATGTTCGCCGCCTCGGCGATCACCCGGGCCGTGATCCGGTGCTGGTCGGCGGGTGTGACGCAGTACGAGACGGCCGCCGGCACCAGGACGTCGCACTCGATGTCGAGCCAGGTGTCCCCGTCCGCCTCGGTGTCCTGCGGACGCAACTGCGTCCGGTCGACGCCGCCGAAGGCGTCCCGGGTGAGCAACAGCCGCTCCACGTCGAGGCCCTGGTCGCATCTGACCACGCCGTGCGCGTCGGCGATGCCCACCACTTTCACGCCCGCCCGGGCGAGATAGCGGGCGGTGGCGCCACCCATGGAGCCGAACCCCTGCACGACGGCGCGGGCCGAGCCGTGCTCCAGGCCGGCCCGGTCCAGGGCCGCCAGCGCGGACTCCGCGACCCCGAGGCCGCCGACGAGCTCCGGCAGCGGCACCCCGTCGACGGTGACGGCGAACGCGTCCGCGAGCCGCCGCCGGGCCGTCACCGGATCGTCCAGCAGCGGGTAGATCGCCTCGATCGTGCTGTCCAGCCCCTGCTTCGCGGCGGCCTCGTCGATGCCGTCCTGACGGACACCCAGGTCCTCGCCCGTCGTCCAGTAGTCACGCAGGACCGGCTTGATCCCTTGCAGGAACCGGCCGAGCACCGCCGGGCTCTCGGGGTCCCGCGGGCTGAAGTCGATGCCGCCCTTCGCCCCGCCGAGCGGGATGTAGCGCCGGGCGGGATCGTAGTGGAGGGCTTCCTTGCGGGTCATGCCGGCGGCGAGCCCGCGTACCTCCTCCAGAGTGCAGCCGTCCCGCATCCGCAGACCGCCGCTCGCCACGCCGCGCACGAGCCGGTCGATGACCACGAAGCCCTGCCGCCCGGTGACCGGGTCGGTCCAGACGATCTCCAGATACGGTGCGCGGTTGGCCGTGGCGCCAGGGGTGGTGAAGGTGGCAGTCATACGTGGTCGTCCGTCCCTTTGCCCGGTACGGGGCGCTGTCGAGGCAGGGTGTCGTGCCGGCCGGGGGTCCGGTCCGGCGTCGGTCAGGTCATCCAGTTGACCGGGTGGCCGGGGTCGGTGAGCGCCGGCCGGTCCGGGCGGAAGGGCGTGTACGGCTCGGTGGCGCCGAGGCCCGGGTCGCCGGCGAGTTCGGCCAGCATCCGGCCCAGGGTGGGTGCGAACTTGAAGGCGTGCCCCGCGCCGAGGCCGACCAGGACCCGCTCCGCCTCCGGTACGGCGCCGAGCACGAAGTCCCGGTCCGGGGTGAGGGTGTAGAGACAGCGCTTGGACCGTATCGGCGCACCGCTGCCCGGGAAGGTCGCGGCCATGAAGGACGACAGCCGCTCCAGCATGACCGGGTCGGTCGTACCGGTGCGGTCGTCCGGGCCGGCCTCGGGACCGCCGCAGTCCTCACCGGCCTTGACCGTGGCCTCGCCGTAGCAGGGGAAGCCGAAGAAGCTCGGGTCGTCGAGCCAGATCCACACCGGGAACGCCTCGGGGGCGAAACGGGCCGGGTCGGCCGGCTCGAAGTAGGTGATCTGCTGGTCGAGGACCGTGAGCGGGATGTTCCGGCCCAGCGGCTCAAGCAGTCGGTCGGTCCAGGCGTCGGCGCACAGCACCACCTTGTCGGCGCAGTAGCGTCCGCCGGGCGTCACCACCTCGACGCCGTGCGCCCTGTGGTGCAGCGCCGTGACCGCGGTCCGGTCCATCAGCACGGCGCCGGAGCGCAGCGCCAGCCGCTGCATCGCGGCCACCGACCGCGCGGCCGGGACGATGGAGGTGCGCTCCTGGTAGAGGGTGGTGGTCCCCTCCGGGAGGCTGACCTGCGGCCACCGGGAGCGGACCTCCTCGACGTCGAGCACTTCGTAGGGGATCCGCTCGGTGTCCAGGCTCCTGGTGTAGTCGTCCAGGGGAAGCGCGGAGCCCCGCGGGCACAGGTCGATCCCGCCGGTGGTGGTCACCAGGGTCTCGCCGGACGCTTCCTCCAGCGTCGCCCAGTCCGCATAGGCGTGATGGGTGAGCCGGACGTAGTCGGGCCGGTGGTAGCTGTGCCGGAGGATCCGGGAGGTGTCGTGGGAGGCCCCGCGGTCGTGTCCGAAGGCGAACTGTTCCAGGCCGAGGACGCTGCGTCCGGACCGGGCGAGGTGCCAGGCGGCGGCTGATCCCAGTCCCCCCAGGCCCACCACGATGACGTCGAAGCTCTGGGTACCCGCGTGAGCGCTCATGGAGATCCTTTCCGCCGCGCAGAGGGGGGTGCCTCGACGATGGCCGAGGATCCCCAGGGATGTCAATAGATCCTGAACCTGTTGCTGACTCGCAAGTCAGTCGCCTGGGCGGCGTCCTGCCGCTGGTGGCAGGCATTGACATGACGTCGAGCCAAGCCTCACGATCCATATTACTGACTGTATGGCCAGTCAGTAGTGATCCCTTCGTGTGAGGAGTCGAGACTCATGAGCGACCCGCCCGCCGGCCCTTTGGACTCCTCGCTGGCCGTGTTCCGCGACCCGGCGTCGGTGGCCGTCGTCGGTGCCTCGTCGAACCCGGCCAAGTGGGGCCACTGGCTCGCCCGCGGCGCCCTCGCGGGCCGCGACCGGCGCTCCGTTCACCTGGTCTCCCGCAACGCCGGCGACATCCTGGGCGCGCCGACGGCGCCCACGCTCGCGGACCTGCCCGAGGTGCCGGACCTGGTCGCCCTGTGCGTACCGGCGCCGCAGGTCGCCCCCGTGGTCGACGCGGCGCTGCGGCTCGGCGTCCGCGGGTTCCTCGGCATCACCGCGGGCGTCCCCGACCCGGCCGGCCTGGCCGCGCGCATCACCGCCGCCGGCGCCAGGATCATCGGTCCGAGCAGTCTCGGCCTGTACGACGCCGAGACCCGACTGCACATCGCCTGGGGCGACTTCCGTCCCGGGCGGCTGGCCGTCGTCTCGCAGAGCGGCCAGGTCGGCAGCGAACTGGCCCAGCTGGCACAGCGCGCCGGACTCGGCATCTCCCGCTTCGTCTCGGTCGGCGGCCAGGCGGACGTCACCATGGCCGACCTGCTCGACGACCTCGCCGACCACGCCCGCACCGCCGTCGTCGCCCTGTACGCCGAGGGCTTCGACGACGGAGAGCGCCTCTTCGCCGCCGTACGCAGGCTGCGCCGGGCCGGCAAGCCCGTGCTCGTGCTGAGCGCCGGTGACAGCGAGGCCGGTGCGCGCGCCGCCCGCTCCCACACCAGTGCCCTGACCTCACCGGCGGAACAGGTCGACGCCGCCTGCCGGGCGGCCGGTGCCCTACGCCTGCCCACCCCCGCCGCCCTGGTCGACGTGGCCGCCTGCCTCACGGCGGACGTCGCGCCCCGCGGCCGGCGCGTCGCCGTGCTCAGCGACAGCGGCGGACAGGGCGCGCTCGCCGCCGACTGCGCCCACCGCGACGGCCTCGCCGTTCCCCGGCTGAGCGGCGGACTCGCCGATGAGATCGCCGCCCTGCTGCCGCCGACCGCCGCCACCGACAACCCGGTGGACCTCGCCGGAGCGGGGGAGCAGAACCTGTCCAGCTACACCGCCGTGGCCAGCGCCCTGCTGCGCTCCGGAGAGGTCGACACTGTCCTGCTGTCGGGCTACTTCGGCCGCTACGGGCTGGACACCGCCGCCCTGGCCAGGGCGGAGCGGGACGAGGCCGCCGCCCTGGCCGCGCTGCCGCCCCGGTACCGGCGGGCGCTCGTGGTGCACTCCATGGGCGCCGAAGGCGACACCGCGGCGCTGCTGCGCGACCTCGGCGTCCCCGTGTTCCCGACCGTCGGCGCCGCCACGCAGGCTCTGTCGGGCGCCGTCGAACTGGACGCCCGCCCGGTCCGGGACGCGCCCGCGGCCGACCCCGATGTCCTCGCACCGCGTGGCTTCTGGGAAACCAGGGCCGCGCTGCTGAGAGCCGGAATCGGGTTCCCCGAGGCGCGGCTTGTCCGTGACCAGCCCCAACTTCTCGCTGCGACAGGTGAGTTGAGGCCCCCCTATGTGCTGAAAGCGACCTGGATCGAGCACAAGACCGAAGCGGGCGGGGTCCGCGTCGGCCTCGCCGACGGTGCCGCCGCGACCGCCGCCTTCGACACCATGCGCCGGCACCTCGGCGAGGGCGCCTACCTGCTGGAGGAGCAGGACGTCCGGCCGCATGTCACCGAGCTGATCGTCGGCGCCCGCCGGGCCCCCGGGCTCGGCCCGATGGTGACCGTCGGCGCGGGCGGCACACGGGCCGAGGTCCACCGCGACACCGTCACCGAGTGCGCGCCCCTCTCACCGGAACAGGCCCTCGACATGATCGGCCGGCTGCGCTGCGCCCCGCTGCTCACCGGCTGGCGCGGCGCGCCCCCGGCCGACCTGGACTGTCTGGCGCAGGCCGTGGTGGCGGTCTCCCGCCTGATCACCCGGTACCGGGGGGACCGGGTCGAACTGGAGATCAACCCGTTGCGGGTCGGTCCCGACGGAGCCGTCGCCGTCGACGCGCTGCTGCTCGCCCCGGCCGAAGGCCACGACACACAGGGAGAGGCATGAACGTCCACACGACTTCCCCGGAGTTCGCCGGACAGGTGGCCCTGGTCACCGGCGGAGGGTCGGGCATCGGCAGGGCCGTCGCCCGGCGCTGGGCCGCGGGCGGCGGCCACGCCACCGTGCTGGGCCGCCGCGAGGACGCGCTCCACGAGACCGTGCAGCTGATCGAGACCGCCGGCGGCAGCGCCGACCTCGTCGCCTGCGACGTCCGTGACGCGTCTGCGGTGGACCGGGCCGTGGACACCGTGGCCCTCCGGCACGGCCGGCTCGACGCCCTGGTCAACAACGCCGCGGGCAACTTCGTCGTACCCGGCGAGAAGCTCTCCCCGGGCGGCTGGAAAGCCGTCATCGACATCGTCCTCAACGGCACCTTCCACTGCACCCGGGCCGCCGCCCGCCACATGCTGGAGCAGGGCGCCGGCACGGTGCTCAACGTCATCGCCAGCTACGCCTGGCACGGCCACCCCGGCACCGTGCACAGCGCCGCCGCCAAGGCGGGCGTTCTCGCCATGACACGGACCCTGGCCGTGGAATGGGCCGCGCGCGGAGTCCGGCTGAACTGCCTGGCCCCCGGCCCGACCGAGACCGAGGGCGCCTCGGCCGCGCTGTGGCCGACGCGGGAGGCCCGCGCCCGCGTCCTCGCCAGCGTGCCCGCCGCCCGCTTCACCACCCCCGAGGAAGTCGCCGAGACGGCGGCGTTCCTGCTCGGGGAGCGTGCCGCCTACATCACCGGAGAAGTGCTCACCGTCGACGGCGGGCAGTGGCTCGGCAAACCCGTCTACACCGACCCGGGGGCCGGCGCATGACGGAGAAGCTCACCGGCGGCGAGGCGCTCGTCGCGGCCCTGCGCGCCCACGGCACGGACACCGTCTTCGGCATCCCCGGCACCCACAACCTCCCCGTCTACGCGGCTCTTTCCCGCCACGGCGTACGCAACGTCACCCCCCGGCACGAACAGGGCGCCGGATACGCCGCCGACGGCTGGGCCCGCGCCTCGGGGCGGCCCGGTGTCTGCCTGACCACCACCGGCCCGGCGCTGCTCAACGCCGCCACCGCCGCGGCGCAGGCCCACTCCGACTCCGTCCCGGTGCTGTTCCTCTCGCCGGGCCTTCCGCTGCGCCACCCCGGCCGCGGCAACGGCCACCTGCACGAGGTGAAGGACCAGCGGGCCGCGCTGGACGCCGTCGTCGCCTACAGCCACCGCGTCACCCGCGTCGAGGAGATCCCTGCCGCGGTCGCCTGCGCGTTCGCCGCGATGGCCACCGGCCGCCCGCGCCCCGTGCACCTGGAGATCCCCCTGGACCTGCTCGACGAGCAGGCCCCGGTCACGATCGCCGAGCCGGTCCCGGTGCCGGCCCTGGCACCCGCCCTGCCCCAGGTCCGGGCCGCCGTCCGGGTCCTCGCCGACGCGGCGCGCCCGGTGGTCGTCGCGGGCGGCGGCGCGAGCGGCGCGGCCGGGACGCTGCGGACCCTCGCGGAACACCTCGGCGCGCCCGTCGTCACCACCGCCAACGGCAAGGGCGTCCTCGCGGACGACCATCCCCTGGCCGTCGGCGCCGGACTGCACCACCGGGCCGTGCACGACCTGGTGCGCGACGCCGACGCCGTCCTCGCGGTCGGCACCGAACTCGCCCCCAGCGACCTGTGGTCCGGGCCGCTCGACCTGCCGGGCACGCTGATACGCGTCGATGCCGACGCCGCGGGCGTCACCGCCAACGCCCTGCCGGACATCGCGCTCGTCGCCGACGCCGCGCTCGCACTGCGCGCCCTGCTGGAGCACATGCCCGCCCCCGGCGACGCGGCCCCGGGAGCGCGCCGCGCGACGCGCGCCCGCGCGGAGCACCGGGAGCAGGCCCGTGCCGAAGGCTCCGCCCATCTGGGCCTGACCCGGGCGCTGGCGGGGGCCCTGGGCCGCGATGGCGTCCTGGCCGGCGACTCCACCATGGCCTGCTACTACGGCGCCCTGTCCAACCTGCCCGCGTACAAGCCCCGTTCGTTCCTCTATCCGACGGGCCTGGGCACCCTCGGCTACGGGCTGCCCGCCGCGATCGGCGCCAAACTGGCCCGCCCCGAGGCGCCCGTGGTGGCCCTGCACGGCGACGGCGGGCTGATGTTCACCGTGCAGGAACTGGCCACCGCGGCCCAACTGCGGCTGCCGCTGCCCGTGGTCGTCGTGGACAACGGCGGCTACGGCGAGATCCGCGACGAGATGGACGCCCGCGGCGAGCCCGTCCACGCCGTGGACCTGCCCTTTGTCGACTTCCCCCTGGTGGCCCGCGCCATGGGCTGCCACGGGCTGCGCGCCGACGACGAGCCGCAGCTGGCCCGCGCTCTCCAAGCGGCCCTCGCGGCGGACCGGCCCACCCTGATCCACCTCCCCGAATCGGCCGCCGGCTGAGATTGGAGCACCATGAACACCCTGAACGAGCCCTGGCCGCTCAGCGACGAGCAGCGCGAGGTCGTGGCGCTGTGCCGTGCCTTCGCCCGCAGCGAGATCCGGCCGCGCGGCCGTGACGTGGACGAGGCGGACGTGCAGACGCCGGTCGACATCTGGCGCCGGGCCGCGAAGGTCGGCATCACCGACTTCATGCTGCCGAGCGAACTGGGCGGCGGCGGCTTCACGGACGTCTTCACCCAGTGCCTGGTGCAGGAGGAGCTCTGCTACGGCGACCCCGGCATCGGCAACCTGCTGTGCTCCAACGGCTTCTTCGCCGACCCGCTGCTCGCCCTGGGCACCGAGGAGCAGCAGCGGCGCTGGCTGGGCCCGCTGATCGGCCCGGACGCCCCGATGACGTCGCTGGCCACCACCGAGCCGGGCGCCGGCTCGGACGCCGCGTCCATCACCACCCGCGCCGTGCGGACACAGGGCGGATACCTGCTGAACGGGCAGAAGGCGTGGATCTCCAACGCGGGGGCCGCCCGGTTCTACGTGATCTTCGCCAAGACCGATCCGCACCAGCGCTCCCGCGGCGTCACCGCCTTCCTCGTACGCGCCGACACCGAGGGCCTGACGGTCGGCGAACCCATGCGGAAGATGGGCCAGCGCGCCATCGTCTGCCGCGAGGTGTTCCTCACCGACGTGTTCGTCCCCGAGGAGGACCGGCTCGGCCCCGAGGGCGCGGGCTTCGTGGGGCTGATGCGGACCTTCGACATCTCCCGCATCGTGCTGGGCGCCGCCTCCGTGGGCGCGGCGCGCGCCGCCTACGAGTACGCGCGTGACTACGCCCGCACCCGGGTGCAGTTCGGCCGGCCGATCATCGAGCACCAGGCGGTCGCGTTCCGCCTGGCCGACATGGCGAACCGGATCGAGGCCGCCCGGTTGCTCGTCCTGCGGGCCGCGCGGGCCGTGGACGCCGGGCATGACGTGACCGGGCTCGCCGCGATGGCGAAGCTGACCGCCTCCGAGACGGCCATGTTCTGCACCTGGGCCGGTCTGCAGACCATGGGCGGCTGGGGCTACTCCCGCGAGTACCCGATGGAGCAGTGGATGCGCGACGCGAAGCTGGAGGAGATCGAGGAGGGCACGTCCGACATCATGCGGCTGGTCGTCTCCCGCCACCTTCCCTGACGGTGAGCCATGACCGCGCGACCTCGCTGAGCACTCAGTCCCTTGTCTTTGCGCAGATGAGAGGGCCACTGGGCGCGGACAGGGACTCAAGGGACCGGGATCTCGATATAGGTGACGGGTAAGGAAGGGGCCGCACCGACCGCGCGGCCGGGACCAGGTGCGGCTGTCAGCCGTGCGCGGCGCTGATCAGCCGGTCGATCAGCGCGACGAGCACGTCCCGGCACGAGCCGCGGTCCCGCGCGTCGCACAGCAGGACCGGCACGTCCGCCGACAGCGCGAGGGCATCGTGGACGGCCTCGACCGGGTAGGGGTGCTCGCCGTGGAAGCCGTTCACAGCGACGACGAACGGAAGGCCCCGCTGCTCGAAGAAGTCGATGGCCGCGAAGCTTGAGCGCGGTCGGCGCACGTCGACCAGCACCACCGCACCCAGCGCGCCGAGCGCCAAGTCGCTCCACATGAACCAGAAACGCTGCTGGCCCGGTGTTCCGAAGAGATACAGCACGAGATCGCCGGAGACGGTGATCCGCCCGAAGTCCAGAGCGACGGTCGTGGCTTCCTTCTCCTCGATGCCGACCAGGTCGTCCACGCCCAGGCCCGCCTCGGTGAGCGGTTCCTCGGTGCGCAGGGGCGCGATCTCGCTGATCGAGCCGACCATGGTGGTCTTGCCCACGCCGAAACCACCCGCGATGAGGATCTTGACCGCCTCCGGTGACGAACGCCCGGTCACCGGATCGGCGGTCTCAGCGGTCTCAGAGGCTGTCAAGGCACTTCCTCACTCTCTGAAGCAATTCCAGACCGGGGCCCACGCGGGAGACAGGGTGCGGTGGGCGAACGACGACGCGGCCCGCCTCCAGCAGGTCGCTCAGCAGGATGACGACCACGCTCACCGGGAGGTCGAGCCGCGCGGCGAGCTCCACGACGGCGACGGGCGCGGCACACAGCCGCAGGATCCGCCCGTGCTCGGGCTGTGCCCGCACGGCCCCTTCCGGCCGTGTCCCCTCCGGCTGCGGGTCCGCCGCGGTCACCGTTGTGATGAGCGTGAAGTCGGCGCGGCTCGGCCGGGTCCTGCCACCGGTCAGGGCGAACGGCCGCACGAGCCGGCCCTCCGCGTCGCCACGGCCGTCCGTGCCGCCCCGCCCGGCCGCGGCGTCCGGGCCCGCCCTGTCGTCCCGGTGCACGTCAGACCGCGGGTCCGGCCACGCGCCGCGGGGCTGCGGTGAGGTGCTCGCCGATCTTCTTCACCAGCAGGTTCATCTGGTACGCCACGACCCCGACGTCGGCACCGGCGCCGGTGAGCACGACCAGATGCGCGCCGGGGCCGGCCGAGGTGAGGATCAGATAGCCGTTGGCCATCTCGATGAGGGCCTGGCGTACGGGGCCGCCGTGGACGTCCGTGCTGATGCCCTTGCTCAGGCTCATCAGGCCGGAGGCGGTCGCGGCCACACGCTCGGCGTCGTCGCGCCGGAAAGCGGTGGACCTGCTGACGACCAGTCCGTCCTCGGAGAGCACCACGGCATGACTCACGTGGGCGACACGCTCCACGAGTCCGGTCAGCAACTGGTCGAGCTGGGCGTGAGTGGTGGGGCTGGGGTGGGTCATGAGGTGTTCCTTGTCGGCGGGCGGCGGGCGGCGGGCGGTGCAGGTCGGCGGCTGCGGGGCCGGCCGGGGCTCGGGGGTCGGTGTGTGTCGGAGGGAGTCGATGGGCTCGGAAGCGGGGCCGGGGGGAGGTGGGAGAGGGGGCTGCGCCGGGCGGCCGCACCACCGTGGCCGTGCCGGCGCCGTCGTGGGGCTGCCGGGCGGCGTCACCGCTCCGTGGCGGCGTCCGCGTCCCGGGCCCGGAGGGTGCCGCGCTGGAACCCGGCGAGGGAGGCGCCCGCGGCCTCGGCGCTGAACTTGGGCCAGGTGTCGGCGGGTTCAGCGGTCCACTCGTGTGCTGCACCCCCGGCGGCAAGGCTGGTCCGGGGCACCCGACGGGGAAGCGGGACGAGGTCCTGGCCGTGCCGCGTACCCGCGTCGGGAGGTTGCGCGGAGCGCCGCCCGGACACCGCCGGGCCGAGGGTGCCCGGCGCCGGACCAGGAGGCAGGGGCGGGAACTCCGAGCGCTCGGAGCCCGGAGCACCGACCGCGGCGACGCTCGGGGCGTCGGCCGTCGTGGCGGCCGGGGTGACGACCGTCGCCGTGCCCGCGACGGCTGTGGGGTCCGGTGCGCCGCCCCGCACGGGGCCTGCCCCAGCGCCGGCAGCCGTCGCCGGGCCTGGCACCCCGGTCGTCGCCGGGCCTCGTACCCCGGGCCCTCCCGGGTACGCAGCCGTCGCCCGAGCAGGCGCCGTCCCGGAGTCCCGCACCACGACATGGCGGGGGATCAGCACGAGTGCCGTCGTACCGCCGTAGGGCGAGCGGCGCAGCGTGACGGTGACACCGTGGCGGTGGGCGAGCTGCGAGACGACGAACATGCCGAGCCTTAGATCCTCCGCCAGCGCCACGACGTCGAACTGCATGGGCTGCGCCAACTGCGCGTTGAGGGTGGCGTAGTCGTCCTCGCCGAGCCCGAGGCCCCGGTCCTCGACCTCGACGGCCAGACCCATGGCCACCAGGGTCGCCCGTACCGTGACGGGGCTCGGCGCGGGCGAGTAGGCGGTGGCGTTGTCGATCAGCTCGGCGAGCAGGTGGATCACGTCGGCCACGGCCGGCGGCGCCAGCGCCACCTCCTCCTCGGTGTGCATCTCCACCCGCTGGTACTCGGCGACCTCACCGATGGCGGCGCGCACGATGTCGGTCACCGCGACGGGCTCGCTCCAGGTCCGGCCCGGCCGTTCGCCGCTGACCACGACGAGGTTCTCCTCGTAGCGGCGCAGCTGACTGGCGATGGAGTCCAGTTCGTACAGCTCCTTGAGGATCTCCGGGTCGCTGTGCCTGCGCTCCAGCGTGTCGAGCTTGCCGAGCTGCCGGTTGACCAGGTTCTGGCTCTGCCGCGCGATGCCCAGGATGACCTTCTGGAAACCGCTGCGGGTGCGGGCGAGTTCGACGGTGGTGAGTACGGCGGTTCGCTGCGCCGTGTTGAACGCCTGGGCGACCTGGCCCAGTTCGTCATACCCGTACTCCAGCGGTTCGGTCGCGGACTCCGCGTCGACCTTCTCGCCCCGTTCCAGCCGGGCCACCACGTCGGGCAGCCGTTCCTCGGCCAGATTCAGGGTGGCCTTCCGCAGCCCGCGCAGCCGCCGCGACAGCGATCGGGTGATCCGCCAGGACATGCCGGCGCACAGCAGCAGGGCGAGCAGGCCGCCGGCGCTCTGTGCGGTGGCTGTCAGCACCAGCCCGTCGGCCCGCTCGGCGCTGCTGTGGAGCAGCGCGTCGGTCTGCTGCCGGATCGCCGTTCCGTAGCGCGTGGCGACCTCCGCGGTGGCCGCGTCCCACCGCTGCTGCCCGCGCGGCAGGTCGATGTGCCCTTCGCCGCCCGGGTGATGGGCCTTCAGTACCTGGTCCTCGATCTCCCTCAGCGTGCGCCACTGCGGGCTCCGCACATCCTGCCCGGTTTCGAGACCGGCGGCGGACAGCATCGGTTCGAGCTGGTCCTCGGCCAGCCACCGGCGGGCATGGGCGAGCTTCGTGAAGTCGGCCCATCCCTGCTCGTCGAACCGCCCGGACGGCCGGGCCAGGGCGAGCCGCGCGTCCTGACGGGACAGCAGTTCCGCCGCCTGCAGAAAGGCGAAGACGAGGTCCGCCTGTGAGGTCGGTTCATCGCCGTCCACCTGGGAGAGCAGCCCCTGGTAGGCCTGGATCTGCGTGTCGAGCATCGAGTCGTACCGCGCGAGGACCTTCTCGGCGGTGGTGCCGGCCGGGTCGTCCACCTGCTCCCGGATGGACCGCACGTCCTCCAGCGAGGTGAGCCCGGCTTCCAGCAGGGGAGCGATCTGCCTCGGCACCTCGGCGAACGAGTCCTTCTGGGCGGTCAGTCCCGCCAGCGCCGCATCGGTCCGGACGCGCTGTTCGTCGAGGGCGGCCCCGGGGGTGCGCGGCGTGGCCAACCGCGAGGCGGACAGCTTCCGCTCCCGTTGCAGGGCGAGCAGCACGTCGGCGCCGCGGTTACCGGTGGTCCGGCTCAACTCCGTCTGGGCACGCAGCCGCAGCCCGTCGGAGCGGATCTCCACGCTCGTCATGCCCCAGAAGGCCGCCAGGGTGATGCTGGGAACCAGCGCCAGGAGAATCAGCGAGAGCCGTATGGAGCCGAGTCGGCGCCGGGCACCAGTCCATCGAGACATCGTGGTCCTAAGGCGGATCGGTCGAGGGGGACGAGACGCGTGGAGGGCGGGAAGGGACGCGGGGGTGGGGCGCCGGCCGGCTCCGTCACGGGGGTGGCCAGATGTAACCACACAACGGTGCCGGAAACGGTCGCCCGTGACGGGGTGACGCAGTCCGCCCGACGCCCTGACACGCGCCTTTTGCGGGGCGCGGAGCGGCGCTCGGGTGCCTCGGCCTGGCGTTCGCCGCGAGCGGCTCCCGGCATGCGCCGACCGGGGAAGAGCGAATCGGACGCCGCGCGGGGCACAACCGCGCACACTTCTTGACCAATTGCTCGGGCCTCAGGGGGCGTTCACGGTGTTCGCCGTCCACGAGGTGGAAGCCGCGTGCCGCTCTCCCGGCCGGCCCACTGCTCGTCATGTCGCGTCGGAGGGATCCGGGCAGTTGTCGCCGAACACCTGGGAGTGCCATGTGCCGCCGCTGGGGGTGTCGAGCCCTTTCGCACCGGATACGCGGTGAACCCGGCGTCTGCTACGACCGGATGTGGCTCTCGGCGAGAACATGCCGAGGCTCTCGGGGTTCACCGTGAGACGGCGACGCCACGGCACGGGAGCGGGCCGGCGCACCGGCACCGGTGCCGTGGCCGAGCGGGTCCGGCAGGAGCTGACGCCCCACGGGGTCCTGGTCGACCCGAGCGGCAGCCTCGCCGACCGGTCCGAGAACGCGGACGACGCGAGCCGTCGTCACGTCGCGGTGGCGGAGTGACCCTGCTGCGGTCGTGGTCGCCCCTGCCACTGAGCGACCGAAGCGACCGAAGCGACCGGGCCTCGGACATGTCGAGGACGACTGCGCCGCGCTCAGGGTGCCCGGACCGGCTACGGCGCCAGCGGGAAGGACTGCCAGAGGCTGGCCTTGGCTGCCGACCAGTCGGGCTCCCAGCCGGGCCGCAGACCGCGCGCTCCCCAGCCGCTCGGCCACATGAGGGGGATCTGCAGCCCGGCCTCATAGGCGTAGCGTGCGTCCTTGTAACCCCGGCGCGCGAGGCACACCGCCTCCGCCCTGGACGATGCCTCACCGGTGAAGACGTGCACCCCGCGCATGGCCGGGTCCTGGCTATGGCATATCGGAACAGTGACCTGGAAGAACTCCTGCTGCTCCATGACGGCGGCCTCCTTTCCGTCGGGGCGGTCGGGGCCGCCCTGCTCGGACTGCGCTTTCCATGCTCCGACGGAAATTGCGAAAACGGCCCGGGGAAATTCCCTAGACCTTCGAGTGGCGGCCCGTTCATCGGGAACTCGGCGTCGTCCAAGGCTCGACCGTGCGTCATGATCCCTACGGTGGTGCTGTCCGGGCGCAGGTCGCACGGGGCCTTCATAGGCGCCGGGCGCGTCGGGAACGACGATGTCGCACGACACACCGCGGGACTCAGGCCGTCCTGGTGGTCCGGAGGCACGGTCGACCGTCCGGACGGACCCGGCCCGGAATCGACCATCGGCACCGTCATCGTCGAGGCCTGGGCTGCCGGGCGCGGCGCCCTCCTCACACTCGGCCGGGCACGCCGGTTCGCGGCACTCAATCACCTTGAGCGGGCGTGTGGTTGACCCGATCCTGGTCAGTGGGCGTGGCTGTGGATCAGCCCTGCAGCGCGCGTCCGGCCGTGGCGAGGACCAGGCGTCGTGGTGCGAACCGGGGTGCCCAGGCGGACAGACGGTTCGCCAGGCCCGCGACGACGCTGGGCGGAGTGCTGCGGCGCTCCAGAGCGCGCCGCGCGGCCGTCACCACCTGCGTGGGAGTGGAGAAGCGCCCGACCGCGGCTTCCCTCGTGCCGACGACGTCGAAGAACTCGGTGCTGACCGGCCCCGGCGACACCGCCAGTACGCGCAGTGCGGACCGGCGGGTCTCGTACGCCAGCGCCTCGGTCAGGCTGAGGACGAAGGCCTTGGTCGCGCCGTAGACCGCCATGGCCGGGGTGGGCTGGTAGGCGGCGGTGCTCGCCACCGTCACCAGGGCGCCCCTGCCGTCGGCCACCAGATCCGGCAGGAACGCGCGGGTCAGGTCGGCGACCGCGGTGACGTTGACCTGGATCATCCGGGTGATCGTGTCCGGCTCCTGGTCCAGGACCGCGCCGTGACTGCCGAAGCCGGCGTTGTTGATCAGCGTCTGCACCGCGATGCCGCGCTCGTCCAGTTCCGCCTTGAGAGCCGCTCCCGCGCCCGGCCGGGCGAGGTCGGCGGCGATCGGCGTGGCGGTGACGCCGTGATCGCGTTTCAGGGTGCCGGCCAGTTCCTCGAGACGGTCCAGGCGCCGGGCGACGAGCACCACGTCCGCGCCGCGTTGCGCCCACTGGCGGGCGAATTCCTCACCCAGGCCGGCACTGGCCCCCGTGATGAGGGCCGTGGTTCCCCGGTAGGACATGCTGGTCATGGTCGGTGCTCCGCTTCCTGCGGTGAGTACGACACCCGTAATGTAGGCATGTGACATCATTGTAGTCAACCGACAACATCGGAGGGATCGGCGTGAGCGACGGCTCCTACCATCACGGCAACCTCAGGGCCGCCCTGCTGGAACGGGCCGAGACCGTACTGGCCGAAGAAGGGCCGGCCGGGCTCTCCCTGCGCGGCCTCGCCCGGGACCTCGGTGTCAGCCATGCCGCACCCACCCGGCACTTCCGCGACCGAAGGGCGCTGCTCGACGCCCTGGCGACCACCGGTTTCACCGAGTTCAACCTGCGGCTGCGAGAGGCGGCGCAGGGCCGGGGCGCGGTGGAGGTACGGCTGGCGGCTCTGGGCCGGGCCTACCTGGACTTCGCCGTCGAGCGGCACGCGCTGCTGACGCTGATGTTCGCGGCCAAGCATGAGGACCGCCCCGGCGAGGAGCTTCACGAACTCGGCCATCAGGCCCTGCAGACCACCTCCGAGCTGCTCGCCGAGGCACAGCGGGCCGGGGTGGTGCGCGCCGGCGATCCGGTGCGGTTGGCTCAGGTCGCCTTCTCCACCGTGCACGGACTGGCCGTCCTGGCCGCCGGAGGCCTCCTGGACGACACCCCGCTCTCCGAGGCCACGGACCTTGCTCTGGACGTCCTGCTGACCGGGCTGCGCCCGCAGGGCTGAGAGCGCGATCGGGCTCGAATGCGGGGCGGGCGCCCACGGCTGTCAGCTTCCCGGAGGCCGAGGCCGAGGCCGTGACCGATGTGCTTGTCGCGGACCCGTCGTCAGGGTGCGCCGACTCGCATCAGCTCCCGGGCCTGGCCGGTCGTGGCGACCTCACGGCCGAGGGTGGCCGCCAGTGCCGCGAGTCTGGCGACCAGAGCCTCGTTGGAGGGCGCGAGCACGCCCTTGCTGATGTGGGAGACGTCCTCCAGCCCGGTGCGTACACCCCCGGCGCCCCGCAACAGGGCCAGGGCCAGCATGCGTTCGTGGTGGCGGCCCACGCAGGTCACGGTCCAGAAGGTGTCCGCCGGCAGGGGGCGCAGCATCGCGTCGAGGGCCTCCGGGCTCGCGTCGATCCCGCCCGGCACGCCGAAGACGAGGTTGATCCGCAGCGGTGCGGGCAGTACGCCCTCGCGCAGCAGCCGGAGTGCGGCGATGACGTGCCCGACCTCGAATGCCTCGACCTCCAGGGCCGTGTGCTGGGCGACGGCCCGGGAGATGATCTCCCGTCCTGCCGCGGGCGAGGTCACGAAGGTGCCCTCGCCGAAGTTCATCGAGCCCGTCTCCACACCGCACAGGTCCGGACCTGCCTGGAGCCCGCCGAGCCTTTCGTCGAGCGTCATCTCGCCCGAGCCGCCCGTGGAGACGTTGACCAGCGCGTCCGGGGCGCTCTCGCGGATGCGGCCGATCGCGTCCTGGAACAGCTCGGGGCGACCGCTGGGCGTGCCGTCGTCCTCGCGGGCGTGGAGCGCGACGATCGCCGCGCCCGCTTCCAGCGAGCGCAGACTGGAACGGGCGATCTCCCGCGGTGTGTAAGGGACGTTGGGATTGTGCTCGCGGGTGACGTCCGCGCCGGTGATGGCGGCGGTGATGACCACGGGGCGGGCGTTCCAGTCGTGCATGTCAGCCGTCCTTCCTGAGTGTCGAGAGCGCGTGGCGCTCATCGGGGGTGAGTTCACGTGCCGCGCGCCGGGCGTCGTCCCACAGCACGAGTACGAACGTCGACGACACGGCCGTCTCGCCGCCCCGCATGAGGCGTTCTTCGATCCGCAGGCTGGTGCGGCCCGGTTCCAGGGCGTCGAGCCGGTATTCGACATGGCTGCCCCGGGGGCGGAGTTCCCGCACGTAGTCGATCGCGCAGTGCCGGACGACGACCTGCCTGGGTTCGATGCCGCAGGCGGAGAGCACCGCGTCGCGGCCGACCTCCAGATAGACCAGGACGGTGCTGTGGTTGACGTGGCCGAGAGCGTCGATGTCCGGCCAGCGCACCTGCACCTGGTGCGTGGTGGACGGGCAGGTCACGGCGGCGGTCGACCGTCCTGCGGCACGACGGTCAGATGTGTCGGAGGTTGTCAACTGCCACCGTTTCCGGAGGTGATGGACACGCCCGCCGGCTCACCGCCGTGGGGCGCCGTCCCCGGTGCGGACGCGGGAGCGTGTCCGGCGAGCCGCTCGCGCCAGGCGTCCAGGATCGCAGCGTCGGTCGGTCGAGTGGCCAGGGAGACGAGGACGTAGGCGACCAGGGACGTCAGCAGGCCGTAGTAGATGGGCTGGTTGGCCAGGATGCCGTGGGTCGCCATCAGCACGATGACGGTGATGCCGCCTGTCGCGGTCGCCGCGAGCGCGCCCTGCACGGTGCCGCGCTTCCACATCAGTCCGCCCAGGATCGGGACCAGGAGGCCGCCGACGAGCAGGTTGTAGGCGACCGTCAGTGCCTCGACGACGTTGTTCACCGCGAGGGCGGCACCGATGACCAGTACGCCCATCGCGACGATGAAGGCACGGTTGCCCTTGACTTCGTCGTGCGGTTCGTCAGAGCCGCGGACCACGCCCCGCAGCCGGGACCAGATGTCGTTGTTCGCGACGGTGGCGCAGGCGATCAGGGCACCGGAGGACGTCGACATCACGGCGGCGAGAGCGCCGGCCAGCACCAACCCGCGGACGCCGACGGGGAGTGCGTCCTTGACGACGGTGGCGAACGCGTCGTCGGGATTGCCGAGCTTCGGGTACAGCACCTTGGCCGCCGTACCGACGACCGCGCCGGCAACGGCGTAGGCGAGGCAGTAGGTGCCGGCGATGGTGCCGCCCCACTTGGCCGCCCTGTCGCTGCGGGCGGTGAAGACGCGCTGCCAGATGTCCTGCCCGATCAGCATGCCGAACGTGTAGACCAGCACATAGGTGAAGATCGTCTCGCCGCCGATGCCCAGCGGATCGAAGTACTCGCTGGGCAACTGCGCCTTCATCTCGCTGAATCCGCCGGCCTTGACGACGGCGATGGGCAGCAGCAGAAGCAGCACGCCGATGGTCTTCACGACGAACTGGACCATGTCGGTGAGCGTGATCGACCACATGCCGCCGAGGGTGGAATACGCGACGACGATCGAGCAGCCGAGCACGATGGCGAGTGTGCGGTCCACGTCGAACAGGACGTCGAAGATCGTGGCGTAGGCGACGGTGGACATCACCGCGAGCATCAGCGTGTACGCCCACATGACCACACCCGAGATGACGCCGGCCCGGCCGCCGTAGCGCAGGTCGAGCATCTCGGAGACGGTGTACACGTTCAGCCGCGCGAGGCGTGCGGAGAAGAACACCGACAGGGCGAGCAGCCCCAGGCCGATGGAGAGCACCATCCAGGCACCGGACAGGCCGTACTGGTATCCGAGGCCGACCCCGCCGATGGTCGACGCGCCTCCGACGACGATGGCCGCCATGGTCCCGGAGTACATGCCGGCTCCCAGACGGCGGCCCGCCACCAGGAACTCGCTTTTCGACTTGGCGCGGCGCATGCCCCACCAGCCCATGGCGAGCATGCCGCCCAGATAGACGACGATCACTGTGTAGTCGACGGCCATGAGGGCCTCCTTCGCTCATCGGCTGGGACGTCTCGTGATCTTGAGATTGCTCGGGAAATCCACAGCAGGGGTATCCGCCGTACTCGTGGCGGCTTTTCTGGATCCCGGCACCGTCCGACAGTAGGTGGCTGAAAAACGATTGCGAAGTGTATGTTTCACACATTTCCAGTTCGCCGGAATGGAAGGAATATCCCGCTGATGCCTGCCATAACCGATGCAGTTCGCACACCGGCGTTTTCGGTGCCCCTCGCCGCGCTTCTGTCCCGTGACGATCTGGCCCTTCGTCTCGCGGTCGCCCCCGATGTCCCCGGTCTGGTGATCCACGGCGCACACGCCTCGGAGATGTCCGACCCGTATCCGTACCTCCTGGGCGGCGAGCTGCTGCTGACCGCCGGGCTGCACATCGCCGAGCGGACGGGAACGGCCGCAGGGGAGGGGGATCTGCCCTGCTCGGGCGAAGCCGACGACCTCTCGGACTACTTCGACGACTACGTCCGCAGGGTCGTCGCGGCCGGGGGCGCCGCGCTCGGCTTCGGCTTGGCGCCCGTGCACGACACCGTGCCGCAGGCCCTGGTCGCAGCCTGCGAAAGGCACGGCCTGCCGCTGCTGGAAGTGCCGCCGCAGACGACGTTCGCAGCCGTGGCCCGTGCGGTGTGGCAGCTGATGGCGCAGGCCCGGCTGGAGGAACTGCGGCGGGTTTCGCACGCCCAGCAGAGCCTGGTCACGGCGGCTTCCTCCCCGGACCCGGTGCCCTCGGTGCTGCGCCGGCTCGCCGCCCGCCTCGGCGGCTGGGCGGCGCTGTACGGATCACGTGGCACGGAGATCATGTCCGCAGGCCGGGAACCGCCGGAGGCGGGCCGAGTCGCCCTTGCCGACCTGGCCTGTCTCCTCATCGGTCACACGTCGTCGACCGCCACCGACACCATCGGCGGCGTGCACCTGTCCGCCTACGCCCTCGGGGCGGGCGAGGACGACCTCGTGCTCGGCTTCGCCACCGAGCACCGCGAGTCCGGGGACCAGACCATCGCCTCCGTCGGGGCTGTGCTGCTCGCACTGCTCACCGGCGGCCGGCACGGCGACACCGGCGCCGCCCGCACCTCGGCGCTGGTCCGGCTGCTGCTGGGGGCCGGCCCCGAAGAGGTCGCGCCGCTGCTCGGCGGCCAGGAGTGGGTCGTCGTCCACGCACGGCCCGACTCCGGGGTGGTGGACCCGGCCGCCGCCGGCCGGCTGGGGGCCGCGCTCGGCTCGGCGCTGGTCGACGCCGCGGGCGGTGTCGGCGGTGCTGCAGGCGCGGGGGGCGGCGGCGACGTCGTGCGGATACTGCTGCCCGCCTGCCACGAGACGTCTCGACAGCCCGGCTGGACCCTGGGCGTCAGCGCCCCCGTCGCGCCACGGCACTGGGCCGCTGCCGAAGCCCAGGCCGCCCGCGCCCTGACCCGTGCCCTCGGCACCCGCACCGCGCTGGTCAGCCACACCGCGTCGGACGTTCTGATCCATCTCGCCACCGACGCCGGGAGCGAGGCGCAGGCCCATGCGGTGCTGGCGCCGGTGCAGGCCGTTCCGGCCCTCGCCGGGACCCTGCGCACCTGGCTCTCCCTGCACGGCAGCTGGGACCGCACCGCCGCCGCCCTGTCCGTTCACCGCAATACCGTCCGCCAGCGCATTTCGCGTTGCGCCGACCTGCTGAACGCCGACCTCGACGATCCGGATATCCGAATGGCATTGTGGTTCGCGTTGCGCCGGGCATCCGCCGGCTGCGGTTCGACCCCTTCCTGAGTAATTTGCAATGGACAATGCTCATGAATTCTGAGCATTGTGTTCTGCTGGGCCGGGCATTCATTCCGGCTCGGGGACCGCTTTCACGGGGGCACCGACAACCGCACCGGCAGCGCCCCGCCGCGGGGCCGGCTGTCGCCCCAGGGGCCGGGTCGGCTCCGCCGGCAACGTGTTCCTGGCCCTCGATCGGTTGACCGCGCCGAACGCGTGATCGGACCGTAGGGCGGGAGGCCACTTCGTAGTCGCCTCCGGAGCTGATGCGTGCTGACGGGTGCTGACGGGTGCTGACACACCAACAGGTACCCGAAACTAACGTGTCGGAGCGGCAATGGATCTTGCGCGTTAGTATGGTGTCTCTCATGACTTCGCCAGCCACGCCCAGCGACCGCGAGAAGGTCGTGTCCAAACTGCCGGCCTGGCTCCGGCAGAACCTCAAAATCAGAGCCGCCCAGCACGGCGTCGAGATCCAGGTCGCGGTCGAACAGGGCATCAGGGACTGGTGCGACCTGGCCGCCACCACGGCCTCCGTCGACACGTCCGGCGCCGACTCCTTCTCCACCTTCCTGCCGCCGGGCCAGTGGGAGGAGTTCCGGCAGATCTCCGCCGACCGGCGGGTCTCCCTCATCCAGGGCCTCGCGCAGTCCATCCAGTTGTGGCTGGATTCCAATCCGGCTCCGGATGTGGCGCGGCCGGAGTTCACCCGGCGCATCGTGGTGTGCAACCAGAAGGGCGGGGTCGGCAAGACCGCCATCACGGCCGGCCTCGGCGAGGCACTCGCCGAGGACCCCAACGCGCTGCACTCCGTCCGGGTCGCCAAGGCCCTGACGAAGGCGCTGCGCGCGAGCGAGAGCCAGACGGGCGAGGCGGAGCAGGACAACCCGCTCGACATCGAGAGCCTGCCGGGCCCCGGACTGAAGGTGCTGCTGGTCGACTTCGACCCGCAGTGCCACCTCACCAACCAGCTGGGCGCCGCGCCCCTGCCGTTGAACGGTGACAGCCTCACCAATCACATGGCGGGGGATCCCAAGGGCGACCTGCGGGACCTCATCGTCTCCATCGACGACGACAACTTCGGCGGGCGGCTGCACTTGTTGCCGGCGTGCAACGACGCGTTCCTGCTCGACGTACGCCTGTCGGCGGTGCGGGCGCGGGAGTCGGCGCTGGAGCGTGCGCTCGCCCCGCTCGAACCCGACTACGACGTCATCATCGTCGACTGCCCGCCGAGCCTCGGCCTCAGCATGGACGCCGCCGCCTACTACGGGCGTCGCCGTGACGGGGAGAAGCCCGGTCTGTCCGGCGCCCTGATCGTGGTCCAGGCCGAGGACAGCTCCGCGGACGCCTATGAGCTGCTCACGACGCAGATCGACGACCTGCGCGGCGACCTTCAGGTCGACATCCACTACCTCGGCATCGTCGTGAACCTGTATGACTCGCGCCGCGGTTACATCGCCACGTCCTCTCTGCAGGGGTGGGTCGACATAAAGGATCCGAGGGTCGTGGGGCTCATCGGGGATCTGAAGGAACAGAAGGAAGCGGTCCGAGTGAAAATGCCCCTGTTGTCGTATGCGCCGAAGTCCCAGCAGGCGATCGGTATGCGTGCGCTGGCCCGGGAGGTGCTGTGAGCAAGGCCGACCAACTGGGTGCGGGCCGGTTCGGCGGGGGAGTGCGACCGGTCAGTGCCCGCCGCCAGGCCGTGGCCGCCGCGACCGGGGTCCCGACCGAGGGTGTCGCTCCCCCGACCGAACTCCCGCCCGACCGCGTCAGTCTCAACCCGGACAATCCCCGCTCCAGTCTCGGTGACCTCACCGACCTCGCCGGCAGTCTGCGCACCCACGGTCAGAAGCAGGCCGTCACGGTCATGAACCGTGACGCGTACATCAAGGCCAACCCGGACCGGGAAACCGACCTGGAGCCCGACACCAGCCACGTCGTCATCGACGGCAGCAGCCGGCTCGCCGCCGCCCGCGAAGCCGGCCTGCCCGTCATCAAGGTCATGGTCAGCGACGACCAGGGAACCACCTCCGAGGAACTCCTCGAATCAGCACTCGTCGCCAACATCCACCGCCAGGACCTCGACGAGATCGACGAGGCCCGAGCCCTGCAACGCCTCCTCGCCATCCACGGCAGCCAACGTGCCCTGGCCAAACGACTCCACCGCTCCCAGGGCTGGGTGTCCCAGCGCCTCGCCCTGCTCAACCTCACACCCCAACTCCAGTCCCGCATCGGCGAAGAGCCCATCGACCTCCTGCGCGCCATCGGCAACCGCCCGCACGCCGAACAGGAAGCGGCACTGGAGGAACTGAAGGCGGAGCGAGTACGCAAAGAGACAGAGCAGTTCGCGGCCAGGGCCCAGCCGCCCGCGGACCAGGCAGCCGCGCCTGAGGAACCTGCCACGAGCGATGACAGTGACCATGGCGTGACCCCTGAGCGTCCGGCGCAGGAGCCGCCAGGATCCCAGATCCCGCAGCCGGAGGACGACGACACGTCCGACCCTGCCGAGGCGGCGCCGGCGGTCCCCGTCCAGGCACCGTCGGTCGAAGCGGATGACGACGAACCTGCCAGGCAGCCCAAGCGATTCCCGTACCAGGACGGCGCGGACGCGGCCTGGTTCCTGATCCAGAGGATGCCGCCGGCGGAGTTCGACAGGATGCTGGATCTGCTGATCAAGCACAGGGAGAGCCAGGAGGCCGTCTCCCCCACGTGACGGAGACAGCGGCAGGCGAGCACAAGTCGGATGCTCCGCTACCGCAGTTGTGCGGAAGGGGCCGGCCCCACCCCGGGGGGCCGGCCCTTCCGTTCCTCTGCCCCGGACCCGCAAGGGTGGAAATTTATTTCACGCAGGGGTCGAATCGGCGTCGTGCGTGATAATTCTTTGCGCTGACGGAGTTGTCATCGACCGAGGAGCAGCATGAGCCCCTACTTCCGCGTCACGCGTCTCACCACCTTGGCCGCCGCTGTCGCCCTGGCCCTCACGGGTGCTTCCACACTGCCCGCCCAAGCCGCGGAACCCTCGTCCTACGTGGCCAACGACACCGTCTGGAAGGACACCGACGGCAACCCGATCCTCGCCCAGGGCGGCAATGTGCTGAAGGTGGGCGGCACGTACTACTGGGTGGGCCAGGGGATCGTCCGCGGCGAGGCCAAGGCGCTCAACCTGTACAGCTCGACCGACCTGGAGAACTGGAAGTTCGAGAACGCCATCCTGGAGCAGGACGGCTCCAAGCCCTACCTGAACTATCCCTATTGGCTCGGCCGCCCCCAGCTCCTGCAACGCCCGGACGGAAAGTTCGTCGTGGTCGCCGAGGTCAACAACGGCGACCGGAACCGCAACCAGATGCTGTTCGCGACCAGCGACACGATCGACGGCAAGTACACGCTGACCGGCGACCCCAAGGAGGTCAACGGCAACACCACCGGCGACCACTCGGTCTTCGTCGACGGCGACAAGGCGTACCTCGTCTACGTCGGAGACCTGGGCAGGGGCGAGGACAAGCAGTTCAACCAGACCCTGAATGTGGCCCCGCTCAACGATGACTGGACCGGGGTGGAGCCCACGATCTACAGCGAGTGGTACGCCCACAAGGAGGCGCCGGCCATCCTGAAGGCCAACGGCAGCTACTACCTGTTCGCCTCCGGCATGGACAACTGGAACGCCACGCCCACTTCCTACCGTGCCAGCACCACCCTCGGCGGCTGGGACAAGAGCACCGCGTGGAAGCAGGTCTCGACACGGCCTTCCTCCGGCAACTCCTTCGGCACACAGTTCGAGCAGGTCATCCCCGTGGTCGGCGCGGGTGGCAAGACGTCCTACCTGTACAACGGCGACCGGTACTCGCAGTTCTATGGCGACACGACCACCACCGCCCCGGGAGGCGTCGGCCTCAACGCCTGGTACCCGCTCACCTTCGAGAGCGGCGCCCCCGTCCTGCACGGCTACACCGACGTCGACGTGGACACCGCCGCCGGCACCGTCACCGGCAACCCGGTCGCCAACGGCCGCTTCGACCAGGACGTCGTCGGGACGAGGATCCCCCAGTGGAACACCTCGAAGGCCAACGGTGCCGCCAAGGTGGAGGAGTCCGCGCTCGGCGACAGCCGCCGGCAGCTCACCCTGTGGGACGACGCCGCCTACACCTCCTGGGTCAGCCAGGAGGTCAGCCTCCCCAACGGCACCTATGAGGTCTCCTTCGACTACCGCTCCTCGGGCGGCCAGAACAGCGCCTACTTCGAGGTGAAGGGACACGGGGGCGCGGCGGTCCCGGTTCAGCTCAACACCAAGCAGGACGCATGGACCACCAAGAAGGTGACCGTCACCGTCTCGTCCGGCAAGGTGAACCTCGGCATCTGGGCCGACGGTCCGGCGAACAAGTGGCTCAACATCGACAACGTGGCCATCTGGCCCGCCGGCTGACCGGGGCGGGCGCGCCGGCGGGCGGAGCCTCGGCCCGCCGGCGGCATGATCACCGGCCTCACCCGCGGCATCGACGTATCGAGGCATCGAGGTATCGCGACGATCAGTCCCCGCCCGACGACGCCCTGTGACGGCGCGGCGCGGGCACGGGGCGTCCTAGGGAGTTTCCCTGTTCCGTCGGGAGGACGGGCGGGGTGAGGCTGGTGAGCAGTTGAGAACGCTCGGCTTCGTTGATCACTTCGCAGGAAACGCGCAGCTGAGCGAGAAGGAACACGGACAAAGGGTTTCAGGGTGTGTTCCGTGTGGTTCCACGCACGGCACGGCCGATCGACGCGGCGGAGTGACAAGTGAGTTACCGGACACGCGACGCGCGTATCTCGCGCATCCTCATCCTCCTGGCGCAGCGCGGGGAGTTGCAGGTCCGTTTCCTGCCGACCGTTCTCGGTGTCTCCGGGGCCACGGTCCGGCGGGACATGGCCGTGATGGAGGAGAGGGGCCTCATCCGGCGCTCCTACGGCAAGATCGCCGCGGCGCGGCGCGGCGCCGAACTTCCCGTGAGTCTGCGCCGCTCGCACAACACCGAGGCGAAGCGGCGCATCGGCGCCCTGGCCTCCTCCCTGATTCCGTCCCGCCCGCTCACCATGGCCCTGAGCGGTGGCAGCACGGTCGGCTTCGTCGCCAGGAGCCTGGCGGGCCGGCCGGACCTCACCGTCGTCACCAACGGCCTCGACACGGCGACCACGCTCATGGCACGGCAGATGGTCCATGTGGTGGTCACCGGTGGCACCGCGAGTCCGCTGTCCAACGACCTCGTCGGCAGGGCTGCCGAGAAGTCACTGCGCTCCTTTCAGTTCGATTTCGCGGTCGTGGGCGCGGACGGCGTCAGCCCGGAGGCCGGGTTCACCCGGCACAGCGCCCACAGCGCGGAGATCGACCGCATCATGCTGGAGCAGGCGGAGCACAAAATAGTCGTTGCCGACAGTTCGAAACTCGGCAGGGTTCATCACGCCCGGATCGCCGATGCCGGGTCCATCCAGACCCTGGTCACGGACTCGCACGCGAACGTGGAAATGGTCGCCTCCCTCCGGAAGTTCGGGGTGGACGCGACCCTGGTCGTCATTCCGTCGGCCGCGAGGGGCAACGGCGTCCGCTTCTGACCGCGCCGCCGAACGAGCGGGGTCGATCTCACGTCGGGGACCGGGCGAGCGACGGACGGCTCGTCGTCGCTCGGCGCAGCGACCGATGAAATCCCCAGGCCAGAGCGGCTCAGCGGCGGGTTCAGCGACTCAAGCGACTCTCGTCGGCACATGCCGAGCCGACGGTTTGATGAAAAAAATTATCACGCAGGCTATCCAGGCGACCTATCTCTGAAATAAATTTGAATCCTCGGTCGGCCGTCGCCTCTCCAGGGCGCCCATCGCACCGTGACATCCCACAGCAGCACTGGAGTACCTATGAAGCAGAGGTCGGCTTCACCGCCGCCGGCCCCGCCCGTCGTCCGGCGGCGGCCCTTGCGGCAGCGGCTGACGGGGTGGGCGTTCGTCCTGCCCTTCGCCATACCGTTCCTGCTGGCTGTCGTGGCCCCGATCGTGTACACCGCGGGCCTCAGCCTTTTCCGGGAACGCCTCATCGGCGGAGTGAGTTTCGTCGGACTGGGCAACTACCGTGAGCAGCTGAGCGACCCGCGATTCTGGGACGGCATCACCCGCGTCGGGATCTTCCTCGTGATCCAGGTCCCGCTCATGATGCTGTTCGCGCTCGGCGCCGCCCTGGCCCTCGACAGCGCCCGGCTCTACGCCCCGTCCGTGTTCAGGCTGGGCATCTTCCTGCCCTACGCCGTACCGGGTGTCGTGGCCTCGCTGTTGTGGGGCTACATCTACGGAGCGCAGTTCGGCCTGGTCGGTGACATCAAGGAGATGTTCGGCGTCGCCCTGCCCGACCCCCTGTCGAGCGCGCTCATCCTGCCGTCCATCAGCAACATCGGCCTGTGGCTCTACGTCGGCTACAACATGCTCGTCTTCTACGCGGCGCTCCAGGCCATCCCCTCGGAGCTGTTCGAGGCGGCGAGGATCGACGGGGCCGGCACCTGGCACGTCATCGTCGGCATCAAACTGCCGGCCATCCGCGGAACCCTGGTCTTCACCACGATCTTCTCGGTGATCGGCGGATTCCAGCTCTTCAACGAGCCCAACATCCTGCGCGACATGGTGCCCAACGTGATCAGCACCGACTTCACGCCGAACATGTACGCCTACACCCTGTCCTTCGCCGGCCAGCAGTACAACAGCGCCGCAACCGTCGCCATGATCATGGGACTTGTCACCGGTGTGGTCGCCTTCGTGGTGCAGCGCCGCGGGATGAAGGGGGCCGTGTGATGCTCACCCGCGAGCCATCGGCCGAACTCTCCGGGCCCGCCGCCCCGCAGACGCGCCGCGCGACGAAACGCCCCACCGCCCGCCGGCGCCAGGTGCGCAACCAGCCGCGACGGCAGCGCTCGCTCGCCCTCACGGTCCTGATGACCCTGCCGCTGCTCTACAGCCTGTTCCCCCTGGCCTGGCTGTTCATCAACTCCACCAAGTCGCTGGACGACCTGTTCTCCGGCTTCGGACTCTGGTTCGGGGACGACTTCGCCCTCTGGGACAACATCGTCGGCGTCCTCACCTACGACGACGGCATCTACGGCCGCTGGTTCGCCAACACCCTGCTCTACGTCGCCGTCGGTGCGGGCGGCTCCACCCTGCTGGCCGCGCTCGCCGGCTACGGACTGGCCAAGTTCGACTTCCCCGGCCGCCGGGCCGTCCTCGCCGTCGTGCTCGGCGCCGTCGCCGTACCCGGCACCGCGCTGGCGGTGCCCACGTTCCTGCTCTTCAGCAACATGGGCCTGACGAACACCCCGTGGGGCGTCCTGATCCCCCTGCTCGTCACCCCCTTCGGCCTCTTCCTGCTGTTCAGCTACGCCAACGAGGCCGTGCCCAACGAGATCCTCGACGCCGCACGGGTGGACGGCGCCGGCGAGTTCCGCATCTTCTTCACCATCGTGATGCGCCTGCTCTCGCCCGCACTCGTCTCCGTCTTCCTGCTGGAAGTGGTGGGCGCCTGGAACAACTACTTCCTGCCGCTCATCATGCTCAGCGACCCCTCCTGGTTCCCCCTGACCGTGGGCCTGAACCAGTGGAACGCCCAAGGGTCCAGCGCGGAGGGCGAGTTCGTCGCGAACCTCGTGCTCACCGGCTCGCTCATGACGATCGTCCCGCTCATCGTCGTCTTCCTCTGCCTCCAGCGCTTCTGGCGCTCCGGGCTGGCCGCCGGCAGCACAAAGGGCTGACCCCGCTCGCGCGAGCCCGCGCAGACCCCGCAACGACCCCGAACGACCGGAACGACTCGAACGACCCGAACCACCCAGTGAAAAGAGATCAAAGTGAACAGATGGCCGCGTCATCGCAGAACGACTTCTCTCCTGCTCGCCGCCGCGCTCAGCGCGGTGACCCTGTCCGCCTGCGGCGGGGGAGGCGACGGTGAGTCGGCTTCGAAGACCGTCACCGAGGAGGAGATCCAGGCCGCGCTCGACAAGCCGACCGAGCTGACCGTCTGGTCCTGGTCCACGAGCCTGCCCGACGTCGCCGAGGCGTTCGAGAAGGAGCACCCGAAGGTAAAGATCAAGGTCGAGAACGTCGGTACCGGCGCCGAGCAGTACACCAAGCTCCAGAACGCGATCAAGGCGGGCAAGGGCGCGCCCGACCTCGCCACGGTCGAGTACAACGCCATCCCCCAGTACGCCCTGACCGGAGCGCTCGTCGACCTGAAGAGGTTCGGCTTCGGCGACCTCGAAGACCAGTTCGACCCCGCGGCGTGGGAGAACGTCAATGTCGGCGGCGGTCTCTACGAGCTCCCGCTGAACGCCGGCCCGATGGCGCTGTTCTACAACAAGAAGACGTTCGACAAGTTCGACATCAAGGTCCCGACCACGTGGGACGAGTACATCGAGGCGGGCCGAAAGCTCCAGAAGGCCGACCCCGACTACTACATCAGTGCCGACAACGGCAACGCGGGACTCACCGAGAGCCTCATATGGTCGGCCGGCGGCCGCCCCTTCAAGGTGGACGGCGACAGGATCTCCGTCGACCTGAAGGACGCCGGCACCAAGAAGTACGCCGACATGTACCAAGAGCTCCTGGACGACAAGCTGCTCTCGCCCATCGCCGGCTGGAGCCCCGAGTGGTTCCAGGGTCTGACCTCCGGAAAGATCGCCACGCTGACGTCCGGGGCCTGGATGGCCGGCATCCTCAAGAGCAGCGTCCCCGACGCGTCCGGCGACTGGCGGGTGGCCCCGATGCCCTCCTACGACGGCGAGTCCACGACCTCCGTCAACGGCGGCAGCAGCCTGGCGATGATGGAGCAGGGCGACAAGCAGGCCGCCGCCGCCGCGTTCCTGCGCTATGTCAGCGCCGAGAAGGGCGCGGACATCACCCAGGCGACGGGCTCCTTCCCCGCCCGCAGCAAGGTGCTGCAGTCGCAGGAGTTCCTCGGCGCGAAGGACGAGTACTTCGGCGGCCAGCAGGTCAACCGCGTCTTCGCGGACTCCCTGGCCGACGTGGCCGAGGGCTGGCAGTACCTGCCCTACGACGTCTACGCCGTCAGCATCTTCAACGACAAGGCCGGCAAGGCGTACACCGGGGACAAGACGCTCCAGGAGGGGCTGAACGACTGGCAGCAGGAGCTGGTCAAGTACGGGAAGGAAGAGGGATTCACCGTCAACTAGACCGGCCCCTGGTGGAGTCGGCCGCCGTGCCGCGGCGGCCCTCCGCGAGGCCGTGGACCGATCGTCCGATGCGGGCCCCGAGCCCCCAGAAGGGTAGAGTGTCGTGCGGTGTGACACCGGCCGAGGTGATCCCTCCGGCGGTTCGACCGAAGCAGCCATTCCGTCCGGCGAGCGTCGAGACCGCCGCGGCCGACCCACAGTGGAGCAGCCCGTGAGCCGCGACTCGGACTCAAGCCGTCCCCGCTCCGGATCCCGGTCCTCGCAGAACGACGTACCGGTGCCCGCGGTGAACGGCGAGCGGACCGACGGTGTGGACGAGGCCAGCCCGCTGGAGCTGCTCCGCACGTCTCTGCCGCACCTCACCGGCGCCAAGCTGCGGGTCGCGGAGGTCATCCTCAGGGACCCGGCCGTGGTGGGCCGCAGCTCCATCACCTGGCTCGCCGGCGAGGCGCACACGTCGGCGGCGACCATCACCCGGCTGTCGACGGCGCTGGGATTCGACGGATTCCCCGAACTGCGTGCCGCGCTCGCCCGCGAGCACGGCCGCGGTGTCCAGGCCGGCTGGGAGAAGGACATCGGCTCGGCCATCACACCGGACGACCCCGCCGACAAGGTCCTCAGCACCCTGGCGGCCAACCAGTTCAGCGCGGCACGCAACGCCATGGCCGCGGTGGACCTCGACGCCATGGCGAGGGTGGCGGACCGCATCGTCTCCGCGCAGCGGGTGCAGCTCTTCGGCGAGTGGGGCGACGCGCCTCCGGCGCAAGAGCTCTATCTGCGGCTGTTCCGCATCGGCATCCCCGTCTGGTACGACGAGGGGGCCTACTTCGCCCAGGTCGGGGCCAGTCTGCTGGCGCCGGGCGACGTGGCGCTGGTGATCTCCAGGTCGGGCGAGAGCCCGATCGCCATGAAGTTCGTCGAGGTCGCCCGTGAGCACGGGGCGCTGACGGCGCTCGTCACGGGCGATCCCCACTCCTCCCTCGCGGCCGAGGTGGACGAGGCGCTGCACACCGGCACCGGGGTGGGCGGTTCCTGGACGGACTACTTCGCCGGACGCTCCAGCGACTCCCTCGTGGGCGCGCTGCTGTGGGCGCTCGTCGCACAGCGGGTACCGGACCGTATCTACGACCGGATGAACCAGGGTGACGCGCCCGCGCCGCGCAAGCGCAGCCAGGGCATCTTCGACGGCCCCATGAACTGAAAACCGCGCCGGTCGCCGTACGGCGCCACGCGCATCGCCGGGCCGGCGCCGCACTTCGCGACGGCCCCCACCCCGCCGCGGCACCACGGCGTCCCGGCGTCTTGACCTCACCCCCGGCCGCGCGCCGCGCTTCGTCGTACCCACGACACGATCAGAGACCGAGACATCCTCATGCCCGAACTGAGCATCGCCGAAGACGGATTCCACCTCGACGGCCGGCCCTTCCGGATCATCTCCGGCAGCCTCCACTACTTCCGGATCCATCACGAGCAGTGGGCCGACCGTCTCCGCAAGGCCCGGCTGATGGGCCTGAACACGGTCGACGTCTACATCCCCTGGAACCTCCACCAGCCCCACCGCGACGGCCCCCTCGTCCTCGACGGGGGCCTGGACCTGCCCCGCTTCCTCGACCTCGCCGCCGCCGAGGGCCTGCTGGTGCTCCTGCGCCCCGGTCCCTACATCTGCGCCGAGTGGGAGGCGGGCGGCCTGCCCGCGTGGCTGCTCGCCGACCCCGATGTGCGCCCGCGGACCTCCGACCCGCGTTACCAGGAGCCCGTCGAGCGGTACTTCGAGCTGCTGCTGCCGCACATCCGCCCCCGGCTGGCGACTGCCGCCGGACCTGTCGTCGCGGTCCAGGTGGAGAACGAGTACGGCGCCTCCGGCCTGCGGGACCGGGCCCACCTCGACCGTCTCGTCACCCTGCTGCGGGAGGGCGGCGTCGACGTCCCCCTGTTCACCTCCGACCAGGCGCGCGACCTGGCCGACGGCGGCGTTCCCGGCGTGCTGCGGACCGTCAACTTCGGCCGTGGCGCGAGCGAGCACCTGCGCACCCTGCGCGAGCACCAGCCCCGAGGGCCGCTGATGTGCGGCGAGTTCTGGGCGGGCTGGTTCGACCGATGGGGCGGCGGGCACAAGACGCGGCGTGACGAGGAGGTGCGCGACACCCTCGACGAGATCCTCGCCGCGGGCGCCTCCGTCAACATCTACATGTTCCACGGCGGCACCAACTTCGGCTTCACCAACGGCGCCAACGACAAGGGCCACTACCGGCCCACCATCACCTCCTACGACTACGACGCCCCCCTTGACGAGGCGGGCGACCCCACCGGCAAGTACCACCTCCTGCGCGAGACGATCGCCAAGTACGCGCCCGTGCCGCAGGAGCCCGTCCCCTCCGCCGGCGCCAAGCTGGCCCTGAGCGGGGTGCGCCTGCCGCAGCGTGCGTCCCTGCTCGCCCAGGCGGGCACGCTCGGCGGACCCGCACGGCGCGCGCAGAGGCCGCTCTCCATGGAGGAGCTGGGCCAGGCGTTCGGCTTCGTCCTGTACGAGACGCGGCTGCCGTCCGCCGGCGAGGGGGTGCTGTGCGTCGGTGATGTGCGCGACCGCGCACAGGTCTTCGTCGACGGACAGCCCGTGGGCACCCTGGAGCGCGAAAACCACGAGCAGGCCCTCAGCCTGCGCTCGCCGGCCGCCGGGGCGAGGCTTGCGGTCCTGGTGGAGAACCAGGGGCGGGTGAACTACGGCTCGGGTCTGCGCGACGCCAAGGGCCTGGCCGGACCGGTCACCTTCGACGCGCGGCCCCTGTCCGGCTGGACCTGCACCCCGCTGCCCCTGGACACCCTGGACGCCCTGTCGTTCTCGCCCGCGCCGGTCCAGGCGGGCCCGGCCTTCTTCCGGGGCACCTTCGAGGTGGCGGAGCCCGCGGACACCTACCTGCATCTGCCGGGTTGGACCAAGGGGAACGTCTGGGTCAACGGCTTCCCGCTGGGCCGTTACTGGTCCCGCGGGCCACAGCACTCCCTCTACGTTCCGGGGCCGGTGCTGCGCGCGGGTGCCAACGAGATCGTGGTGCTCGAACTGCACGGCGCGCGCACCGACATCGTGGACTTCCGCGACACCGCCGACCTCGGGCCGGCCGAGTAGCTGGTGAAAATAATTTGCAGAGAAGATGTATATGATCAAGCTTGGTGATAATGTCTTTCGGATGGGGGTTTCCGGGGACACGAGCGCGCGAGAAGGAGATGGCATGCAGCGGCTATCGGTCGACACCGATGTAACCGTCGTCGGTGGGGGCCTCGCCGGCGTCGCGGCGGCCATCGGTGCCGCCCGCACCGGTGCCCGGGTCGCGCTGATCAACAACCGGCCGGTGCTCGGCGGCAATTCGAGCAGCGAGATCCGGGTGTGGGTCTGCGGCGCGACGGCGCACGGCGCGCAGAAGTACGCGCGCGAGACCGGCGTCATGGGCGAGCTGTTCCTGGAGAACCAGTACCGCAACCCCGAGGGCAACCCCTACCTCTGGGACCAGGTCGTGCTCGACGCCGTGCGGGCCGAGCCCAACATCAGCCTCTACCTCAACACCGACGTGCGGGAGGTGGAGGCCGACGGCGAAGACGACCGGCGTACCGTGCGGGCCGTCACCGGATGGCAGATGGGATCGGAGCGGATCATCCGCTTCGCCGGTCCGGTGTTCGTCGACGCCACCGGCGACGGGCTGGTGGGCGCGCACGCCGGGGCCTGGTACCGCACCGGCCGCGAGGCGGCCCACGAGTTCGGTGAGGAATGGGCCCCGCAGCAGGCGGACTCCGAGCTGCTGGGCAACACCATGTTCTTCTACACGAAGGACACCGGCGAGCCGGTCCGCTTTGTACCGCCGTCCATCGCCAAGGACATCGGGTCGACCTCGATCGTCCGCAAGCGACCCATCAGCACCACGGCCAACGGCTGTGACTACTGGTGGATCGAGTACGGCGGACAGCTCGACACCGTCGCCGACTCCGAGGCGATCCGCGACGAACTGTGGGCCGTGATCTACGGGATATGGGACCACATCAAGAATTCGGGGAAGTTCGACGCCGACACCCTCACCCTGGAGTGGGTGGGCTCCGTGCCCGGCAAGCGGGAGTACCGGCGCTTCGTCGGTGACCACGTCCTGACCCAGCACGACATCATCGGACAGACCCGGTTCCCGGATGCCGTCGGCTTCGGCGGCTGGTCCATCGACCTGCACCCCGCGGGCGGCATGTACGCGGAGACGGACGGATCCAAGCACCTGTTCGCGGCCGGGCTGTACCACATCCCGTTCCGCAGCCTGTACTCCCGCAACGTCGGCAACCTCCTCCTGGCGGGCCGTGACATCTCGGCGAGCCACGTGGCGTTCGGCACCACCCGGGTCATGGCGACCTGCGCGGTCACCGGCGAGGCCGCGGGTGTGGCGGCCGGGCTGTGCGTCCGTGACGGACTGAGCCCCCGGCAGCTGGCGAACGACCACATCGACCTGTTGCAGCAGACGCTGCTGCGGCACGACGCCTCGCTGCTCGGCGTCGCATGGCACGACCCGGCCGACCTCGCGGCCCTCGCGCACGTCTCGGCCTCCAGCGAACTGCGCGAGCTGCGCGTGACACCCCGGCCCGGGGAGCGCACGAGCCGGCAGTCCCTCGACGGTCATGACATCGGGATCGTCCTGCCCGTCGAGCCCGCCGTGGAGGCGGTCGAGCTGCTGCTCGACGCGGAGCGGGCGACATCCGTGGAGCTCGAACTGTGGTCGACCGGCGGCGGCGAGAACCACATACCGTTCGAGCCGCTCGGCTCGGCCCGGGCCGAGCTGGTCCCGGGCGAGCAGTGGGTCCGGGCCCCGTTCTCCCACAAGGCCCCAGAGGGACGCAATGTGGTCCTGCTGGTGCGGCGCAACCCCTCCGCGGCGCTGGTCGTGGTCGACCGGCCCGGCCCCTACGGCGTCCTGGGGCTGGTCAGCCGCACACCCCGCACCGACAGCGGGCTTCCCCAGTCCAATGCCTGGTCCGCCGAGGAACTGCGCCGCAGATGCCCGGCGGTGGTGGTGCACGGAGACAGCGACGCCTACGTCGCCGGCCAGGTCACCGGCCCCTTGCAGCGCCCCTACGACGGCCCGCGCATGTGGTCCTCGCGGGCTCTCGCCGTCGATCCCGAGCCCTGGGTCCGCCTCGACTGGGATCTGCCGCGCACCGTCGGCCAGGTCGACGTGATCTTCAACGACGACGTCGACCTGGACCTCGTCAACCTCCACCACCACCGCACACCGTTCCCCGTCGTCCCCGAACTCGTACGCGACTACGCCGTCGAGGCGCTTGAGGACGGCCGTTGGCGCACCGTCGTCAGCGTGCGCGACAACCGCGAACGCCGCCGGTCGCACCCCCTCGACCAGCCGGTGGCGGCCACCGCCCTGCGGCTGACCGTGCATGCCACCAACGGGTCGCAGTGGGCCACGGTGGTCGCCCTGCGCGCATACGGACCGGAGCAGAACTGACCATGCCCGAGAGCACTTCCCTCCCCGAGCCCGCCCCTCATGTCCTGCCCGGCCTCGCCTTCGGAGCGGACTACAACCCCGAGCAGTGGCCCGAGGCCGTATGGCAGGAGGACGTACGCCTGATGCGCCGCGCAGGCGTGAACCTGGTGAGCGTCGGCATCTTCTCCTGGGCCCTGCTGGAGCCGAAGCAGGGAACGTACGACTTCGGCTGGCTCGACCGGGTGCTCGACCTGTTGCACGCGAACGGCATCCGCGTGGACCTCGCGACGCCCACGGTGGTGCCGCCCGCCTGGTTCTACCGCGCCCACCCCGACGCGCTGCCCGTCACACGCGAGGGCGTGCGCCACTCCTTCGGTTCACGCGGCGCCATCTGCCACAGCAACCCGGCCTACCGCGAAGCGGCCGCGAACATCACCACGAAGATCGCCGAACGCTACGCCGCCCACCCCGCGCTCGCGCTGTGGCACGTCCACAACGAGTACGGCGCCCCGGTGAGCGCCTGCTACTGCGACACCTGCGCGGCCCGATTCCGTGACTGGCTCGCCGCCCGGCACGGCTCGCTCGACGCCCTCAACGAGGCCTGGGGCACGGCCTTCTGGGGCCAGCGGTACACCGACTTCGAGCAGATAGACCCACCCCGGCTGACCCCGGCGGTGTGCAATCCCGCGCAACAGCTCGACTACAAGCGGTTCGCCGACGCCACCATGCGCGAGAACTTCTGTGCCGAACGGGACATCCTGCACCGGCTCTCGCCCGGCGTCCCGGTCACCACCAACTTCATGACGGCGCTCAGCCAGTGCGACTCCGTCGACTACTGGGCCTGGGGCCGCGAGGTCGACCTCGTCACCAACGACCACTACCTGATCACCGACGGCCGCCGCACCCACGTCAACCTCGCCATGGCCGCCGACATCACCCGCTCGGTGGCCCAGGGAGCGCCCTGGCTCCTCCTTGAGCACTCCACCTCCGGCGTCAACTGGCAGCCCCGCAACCCCGCCAAGGCCCCCGGCGAGATGGCCCGCAACTCCCTCGCCCATGTGGCGCGCGGCTCCGAGGGAGCCATGTTCTTCCAGTGGCGGCAGTCCCGGCGCGGCGCGGAGAAGTTCCACTCCGCGATGCTCCCGCACGGCGGCACCGACACCCGCGTATGGCGTGAGGTCGTCGAACTCGGCGCCGACATGGCGGCACTGGCGGGGCTGCGGGGCAGCCGGACCGTGCCGGACGTGGCCATGGTCTGGGACTGGCAGTCCTGGTGGGCGCAACGCCTGGAGGGGCAGCCGACCGTGGACCACGATCCGCGCGAGCGCGCCGACAGCTTCTACGAAGCGCTCTACGCCCGTCATCTGACCGTCGACTTCGTCCGCCCCGAGGCCGAACTCTCCTCCTACCCCCTCGTCGTGGTGCCGGCGCTCTACCTCGCCTCCGAGGAGGCGGGCGAGAACCTGCGGCGCTACGTCGAAGGCGGCGGCACCCTGGTCGTCTCCTACTTCTCCGGCATCGTGGACGAGCACGACGCCGTGCATCCGGGCCCCTGCCCGGGTGTCCTGCGGGACGTGCTCGGGCTGACGGTGGAGGAATGGTCGCCGCTGCTTCCCGGCGAAACGATCCGCATCGCCGGCCCCGCGGGGGCGACCAGGCGCGCCGATGTGTGGTCGGAGTTCGTGGTGCCGCACGGGGCGCGGACGGTGTGGAGCTACGCCGACGGCCCCGCGGCCTCGAAACCGGCGGTCACCCGGCACCGTTCGGGCGCCGGCACCGCCTGGTACATCTCCACTCGCCTGGACGTCCAGGCACTGGGAGCGGTGCTGGAGGCGGCGTGCGAGGACGCGGGTGTACCGCCTCGGGGCGCCCTGCCCCGGGACGTGGAGGTGGTGCGCCGCTCCGGCGCCGGCGGTGACCATCTGTTCGTGATCAACCACTCGCGTGAACCGGCCGTCGTCCCCCTGCCGGGCTCCGGCACCGACCTGCTGACCGGCGAAGTCGTCGAGGGCTCGCTGACCGTCCTGCCCGGCTCGAACGCGGTGGTGCGTACGGGAGGCTGAAGCCGGCCGGGCCGTTACCCGAACGGTCCTGGAGACGGGCGCCCGCCGCAACGGCGGGCGCCCGTCGGCGCTCTCAGCAGCTCACCCCGGCTGAGCGTTTCCCGCCCGCGCGGCAGGCCCTCGCCCGGGTCGGCCCCACCGCCCCGGGCGCACGGACAGCCGTCGGGCAAGTCGCAGGCATGGGGCTTGACCTGGGGCAAGGCATCGCTCACGGGCTGTGCCGCCAGGGGTGCGCCGTGCCCGTGAGGCCATGGCCGGGCAACCGCGAAGGGCTCGCGGGCGAGGGCAACTCGTATTGCTGGGGCCCGAGTTGATTTCTAGCCTCAGGAACGGAGGGAGCCCCACCGTCGGGCGCCATCGATGTCGCCGGCTCGGGGTTCCCTCGTGCGAAGCCGAGCCGCAGCCCTGTGACACCACGCCCGCGGCGGGCCGCACACCGAACCCCCCACACCAGCTGAGGACCCTTCATGCCTCGTTCCACCCGGATTCTCGCCTGCGCCGCCGTCACCGCCGCGGGAGCTTTCCTCTTCGCCGCCCTGCCCGCCACCGCCTCGCAGGACAAGACCCCCTCGCCCACCGTCTCGGCGTCCGGGCAGAGGGTCTCCGTGCCGGCGTACTTCTATCCCGGCGGCGCCGGAGCCGCCTACTGGGACCGGTTGGCGGGCAGCGGCGCCGCGGTCGGCATGGCGGTGGCCAACCCGGCCAGCGGCCCCGGCGCCGACACCACGGCGAACCAGGACTACGTCACGCAGCTGCGCAAGGCCGACGCCGCGGGCGTCGACGTCATCGGTTACGTCCCCACCGGCTACCTCGGCACGACGGGCCTGCCGACGCGGTCCGGCTCCACCGCGGCCACAGCCTGGAAGGAGCAGGTCAAGGCGGACGTGGACAAGTGGGCCGGCCTCTACGGCGACGCGGGCCTCGACGGCATCTTCCTCGACGAGGGACTGGCCCGGTGCGGTCCGGACAACCAGTACGCCCAGGACTACCTGGAGCTCAAGACCTACATAGAGACCGAACTCGGCGTGGCGGCGAAGGTCGTGGCCAATCCCGGCACCGGCACCGAGGAGTGCTACAAGGAGACGGCGGACACCCTCGTCACCTTCGAGGGGGACGAGAACGCCTACCGCGGTCACCGGCCTCAGCAGTGGGAGGCGAACGTGCCCTCCGACAAGATCTGGCATCTCGTCTACGGCGTGCCCGACACGGCCCGGGCCTCCGAGGTCGTGTCCCTGTCGCGGAAGCGCAACGCCGGCCATGTCTACGTCACCGATGACGGCCTCGACAACCCCTGGGACACGCTGCCGCCGGCCGGGTACTGGGACTCCTTGACCGGGCGCGGCTGAGGATCGCGGAAACCTCTCACCCCGCATCCGCTGCCAGGGTGATGCGGGGGTAGTACTTACGGCCGTTGGATTTGATCATGTCGGTGGGGGTGGTGAGGCCGATCTCCTGCCGGATGCGTTGGGCGAAGACGCGGGGGGTGGCGGGGCGGATGCCTTCGGCGGTGCTGCACCAGGTGCTGTAGGCGGTGTAGAGGCGTCCTTGTTCGGTGCGGTGTTCGGGGTGGTTGTCGGTGGTCCGGGTACAGCATTCGGTGATGAAGCGGCCGATGTGGTCCTCGGTGGTGGCGTAGGCGCGGGTGGCGACGCGGACCCGGTCGGGGCCGGCGAGGGTGTCGCGGGTGGTGAGGTAGCGGCGGGCTCCGGTCAGGAGCCAGTGCAGGATGCCGGGGCCTTCGTCGCGGACGAGTTCGAGGGCGAGGTTGTCGATCTTGCGTTCGTCCGGGACGACGCGTTCGAAGGGGATCAGGCGGATGCGGCGCCAGAACGCGAAGCCGCCGGTGGAGACTTCGGGGCGGTGGTTGCCCAGCAGCCACAGGTGGTGGGTGGGCGTGAAGGAGAAGAAGTCCTGGCGCATCCGGCGGGCCTTGATCCTGTCGCCGCCGGTCAGCAGCCGCACCCGGGCCTCGTCGAACCTGTCGTTCGGCTTCAGCTCGCTGCACACCACCAGGCGACGGCCGTGCAGTTCGGTCAGCTCGGTGGAGTGCTCCGAGAACGACCCGCGGTCCATCAGGAAACCCGGCGGTGCCGCGTCCGCGTAGTCGCCCAGGATCTGCATCATCACATCCAGCAGCACCGACTTGCCGTTCTTCCCCTCACCGTGCAGGAACGGCAGCACCTGGGCACCCACATCGCCCGTCACCGAGTAACCCAGCAGCAGATGCAGGAAATCGATCATCTCCCGCCCCACCGCGTCCCCGCCGAACGTGTCCGCCAGGAACCGGTCCCACCGGGGGACCGGCATCACCCGGGGAGCGACGCCGGTGGCCCGGGAATGACAGCCGTTGCCCGGATCGGGCGCACTGAGCCGTCCCGTACGTAGATCCACCACTCCCGCGGGGGTGCACAGGGCATACGGGTCACCGTCCAGCTCGACCGGAGCGATCGACAGCAGCGGTGATGCCTTCGCCTGCCCCAGCAACGCCTTCACGCCGGTCGTGGAGAGCGTGCGGCGTTTGTGGCTGCGCAGTTCGCGTTCGCTGAAACGGCCCTTCGGATCCTGGTCCGGCATCGCCTCGGCCATCTCACCCGCCGCCCACAACGCGGCCTTCTCGCCACCCGTCCGCTTCCACCGGCATCCGTCCCACACGAACCAGCCCAGCCCGTCCACATGCCGGAACCGGCCGCGAAACCGCTCCACGAACAACTTCGCATTGCCCCGATCCGTCAAGGTGCCGGGCAGCATGGGGAGTTGTGGTACCTCCTGCGGTACCTCCTTCGCGGGGGTGAACGGCGCGCTGCTCATCGAGACCCTTCGAGGTGAATCGGACGTGCGGGCCCTTGTGCAGTCCGTGTCGCTGCGGCTCGCAAGGGTCACCGCGGGAAGCAGGCGATCGTTCTCGGGCCGGCCGGGGAAAGCTCCGAGTCCTGAGGTCGCATCGCGGCCGTGCAGCCTGAGACCGCCGGACAGGGACCGTAGGGACCGGTGTTCGGGTGGTGAGTGTAGGACCTGTCGTGGGGGAGGCGACCCATGATCGGGGGGCGGGTCCTCGCGGGGCTACCGGCGGGTAATGCGCGTCGCAAGTATCGAAATCCGGTCCCTTCGGTCCCTGGACTGCACTCGGACGTCGTTGACCTGTGCCCCTGGGGAGGGGCTGAAGGGACTCGCGGTGAAGTGCCCGTGCGCGCCGGGTCGCTTGGAGTCGTGCCCCTCGGCCCGATGTGCACGGTTGTGGGGGCTGTCGAGGAGGAACCGATCCCGGGCGGCGCGATGCCGTCACGGGCGGGCGCCGGCGGCGGAAAAGAATTCATTTTGAACCACAGGAGGGGTCGATGGGCAGCTCCGGACGGAGAACTGCTCATTCGATCTGAGCGCTTCGCGTGTGCGGTCGGCGCTCGGAACCGGGAGACACCCGAATCGTCAGTCCGCCCCCGGAGTTGGCCCGTGCCTCGATCGCGAACCCGTGCGCACGGGCGATCGCCGACACGATGGACAGGCCCAGACCCACGCCCTCACCCGGCAGATGGCGACGCTCCTGAAGCCGTCGAAAGGGCTCGAACAGCAGGGCGACCGTCCCCTCGGGGACCACCGGTCCGGTGTTGGACACCTCCAGGCCCGAGGCCCCCGTGCGCACACGGACCTCACCGCCGGGGTGGTTGTAGCGCACGGCGTTGCCGACCAGGTTCTGCGTCAGCCGGTCCAGCAGTACGGGATCACCGACGGCCGGGAGGGCACGCAGCTCGGTGCGCACGCACACACCGCGCTCCGCCGCCCGGGAACCGACCGTATCGACGGCACCCTGGGCGAGGTCCCGCAGGTCGACGGACGTGCGGCGCTGGAGTTCTCGTTCGGACGCCGCCAGGAGCAACAGCCCTTCGATGAGGTCTTCCTGTCTCTTGGCCGTCTCGACGAGCTTGGCCCGGACGCGGGCCACGCGCACCCGGTCCGGAGCGCCCGCCAGACCGACCTCGGCGGCCACGCGCTGGAGTGCCAGAGGCGTGCGCAGTTCATGGGCGGCGTTCGCGGCGAACCTCTTCTGTGCCTCGACCTGGTTCTCCAGCCGGTCGAGCATCTCGTCGAAGGTGTCCGCCAGCACCTTCAGTTCACCCGACGGCCCACGCAGTGCGATGCGTTCATGGAGGGTCGAGCAGGTGAGACGGCGTGCCGTCTCCGTCAGCTGCCGCACCGGTCGCAGCACCCGGCCGGCGGTCCACCACGCGACCGGAACGGACACGGCGGTGAGCGCCGCGAGGCCGACCAGCGCGGCGGCGGCGAGTTCACGTGCGGTGGCGGACCGCAGTGAGGCGGCGAGCCGTTGTGTCCTGGCGTCTTGTGCGCGGGTGACGCTCGGCGTCAGCGAGATGCCGGGAACGATCTGTGTGCCCTGCCCCCGCGGGGTGGTGTCCCCCCAGCCGGCGCCCGTGCCCACGTTCGTCACGGGGGCCCTCGTCACATCGTGGATGCTCCGGTACAGGTTCTGGCCCACGAACACGTACACCAGCACGATGAGGCCGCCTCCCACCGTCAGGAGCATCGCGCAGCACAGCGCGGTCAGCCGGGCCCGCTCACCGGTCATGATGGCCGCCCGCGCCGGCGACCGGTCCGGGCCGGATCGTGCGGAGGCCGTCACGCGTCGGGCTCCACGGCTATGCGGTACCCGGCACCGGGCACCGTCTCGATGACCACGGGGTCACCCAGCTTCGCCCGCAGCCGGCTGAGCGTGACACGGACCGCGTTGGTGCGGTAGCTGATGTTCTCCTCCCAGACCTGCTCCACGAGGTCGTCGTGGCTCACCGCGGCACCGCCCGCCCGCAGCAGCGCCTCCAGTACCGCGAACTCCTTGGGGGACAGCCTCAGCGGACGGCCATGACGTCTCGCCTGGCGGCCCGCGATGTCCAGGGTCACGTCCGCGCGCCGGATCACCGGCGGCAGCGCGGGCTGGGTCCGCCGGCCGAGGGCCAGCACCCGGGCCACCAACTCCGCGAAGGCGAAGGGCTTGGCGAGGTAGTCGTCGGCTCCCAGTGACAGGCCCTCCACCCTGTCGTGGACCGTTCCTGAGGCGGTGAGCATCAGAATCCGGGTGATGGATCCGGTGTGCGCGATCCGGCGGCAGACCTCGTCACCGTGCAGGCCCGGCAGATCCCGGTCCAGGACCAGCACGTCGTACATGTCATCGGCCAGCCGGTGCACCGCCTCCAGTCCGTCACCGGCCACGTCCGCGGCGATGGCGTTGGCACGCAGGCCTTCGGCGATCATTTCCGCGAGGAATTCCTCGTCCTCCACAACCAGGACTCTCATGCCGCCCGTTGTACAGGAAGGCACCTTTCGGAGAGATAACAGGATCGGGAAGAGCGCTGTAACCGGCATGTCCGGCATCGTCTTTTCATCCGGCGAGCCGCCGGACGAAAAGACGCCCGGAGAGCCGGCCGCCGGGCCGCGAAAAGGAGGCGGTATGCGCCGGAAGAAGTCCGGAAGTACGGCGGTCTGCACGGTCCTTGTGATGACGTTGTGGATGACCGGGTGCGGCGGCGAGGCATCGGACCAGGAGAAGAGCACCGGCGGGAATTCCGCGAGCGACTCGCGGGAGAAGTCGAACGACTGTCTGCGGGAGAAGGGCGCCGAAGTCAAGAGCGGACAGACGGGCGGCCCCGGTCAGATTCTGCCGGGCGAAATGTCGGCGAAGGAATTCCAGCAGGCGCTGAAAGACTGCAAGGTCGGCGGGGGCAAGTCCGGCGGCGGCATGTCGCAGCAGGCCAAGGAGCAGATGCTGGCGTTCGCCGAGTGCATGCGCAAGGAGGGCTTCGACGTTCCCGATCCGAAGTTCGCCAATGGCGCCGCACAGATACCCCGCATGGAGGTGCCGGACAGCCGCAAGGACGAGTACCAGGCGGCGAGCGACGCCTGCGCCCAGGCACTCGGCTGACCCGGCCCGATCCGAGGACACGGCACATGAAGCTCAGGAAACCCCTGCTCGCAGCAGTGGCGGCGGGCCTTCTCGCGACGGGATGCCTGCTGGCGGCCACTCTTGCCTCCGACATGTCCGACCCGGCGGCCCGCGACGAGCCGGTGCCGGTGCCGACCCGGACCGCCTCCGTCACCCGCCAGACCCTGGCCGACTCCACCGAAGTGGAGGGCACACTCGCCTTCTCGTCCGGGCGCGAGCTCACGGCCGGAGCGCCGGGCACCTTCACCTGGCTGCCCGCCGCCGGGTCGGGCATCGAGCGGGACGGCAGGCTCTACGAGGTCGACGGCACCGCCGTACGCCTGATGTACGGCGACAGACCTGTGTACCGCACCCTGAAGAAAGGCGACGAGGGCGAAGACGTGCGTCAGCTCAAGAACAACCTGATCGCGCTGGGCTTCGGAAGCGGGCTTGCGGCCGACGACGAGTTCACCGAAGGCACCGAACGCGGTGTCGAGGCATGGCAGAAGAGCCATGGCCTCAAGGAGACCGGCACGGTCGGCCCCGGGCAGATCGCCTTCGCGCCCTCGGCGGTGCGGGTGCGCACGGCGCAGGTCACGCTCGGCGGACGCTCGCAGCCCGGCGCCACGGTGCTGACGACCACCGGCTCCGACCGTGTCGTGCAGTTCGGCCTGGAGGTCGCGAAGGCGGACGACCTCGATGCCGGGGACGGCGTGAGGGTACGGCTCCCCGACGGCAGGAGCGTCAAGGGAGAGGTCGCCTCGATCGGCAGGACCGCCGAGGCCGATGAGCGTTCGGAGGACAGGACCCCGAAAGTGAAGGTCACCGTCGAGCTGGACGGGCCCGGCCGGACCGGCGCCATCGACAAGGCGCCCGTCACGGTGACGTTGCCGGGGGAACGCCGCACCGACGTGCTGTCCGTGCCGGTCGAATCCCTCCTGGCCCTGGAGAACGGGGGCTTCGGTCTCCGTGTCGTGGAGGACGGCAGGGCCCGGGATCTGCCGGTGCGGCTCGGCATCTTCGCCGACGGCCGGGTCGAGGTGTCCGGCGCGGGACTGCGCGAGGGGATGAAAGTGGGTGTCCCGGCATGACGGAACCCGGACCCGAGGCGAGCGCGGACCTCGCCGACGCACCTGTCGTCGCGGGCCCGCGGACAGCCGCCGGACCCACGGCGGCCGGTGCTGACGTGGTCGCCGAACTGCGCGGAGTGACCAAGGTGTACCCGGGCGGTGTGACCGCCCTGGGCGGCGTCGACCTCACCATCACCGCAGGTGAACTGCTGGCCATCGTCGGCCCGTCCGGCTCCGGCAAGTCCACCCTGCTGCACATCCTCGGCACCCTCGACCGGCCCACGGCCGGCACGGTCGCCATCGCGGGACACACGGTCGGCGAGCTGTCCGACCGGCAGGTCTCCGCGCTGCGCGCCCGACACATCGGATTCGTCTTCCAGTCCTTCCATCTGGTGCCCGCGGCGACGGCCCTGGACAACGTCACCGAGGGGCTGCGCTACGGCGGTCTGCCGCGCGCCGAACGCCGGCGGCGAGGCCGCGCGGCCCTGGAGCGGGTGGGGCTGTCCCATCGCCTCGGGCACAAGCCGCACGCCCTCTCCGGCGGCCAGCAGCAACGCGTGGCCATCGCCCGCGCGCTGGCCGGGCGGCCGAACCTGCTGCTCGCCGACGAACCGACCGGGGCACTGGACTCCGCCTCCGGCCGGGCGGTGATGGAACTGCTGCGGGAACTCAACGCCGACGGGGCGACCATCGCCGTCATCACCCATGACCGGGAGGTCGCCGACTCCCTGCCGCGCCAGGTCCGCATCCTGGACGGGCTCGTGGTCGAGGACACCCGCAGGCCGGTTCCTGGCGGTGCCCGGTGAGCCGCGACGGCCGGCGCCCGACCCCGGCCGGGTTCGGCCTCGCGGACGTCGTCCAGGTCGGGTCCGCGGGACTGAGGGGCCGGCCGATGCGGGTGGTCCTGTCCGCGCTCGGCATCGCCATCGGGATCGCCACGATGGTCGCCGTGGTGGGGATCTCCGCCACCGGCCGGGCCGCGCTCATGCGGGAACTGGACCGGCTCGGCACGAACATGCTGGTGGTCACGCCCGGTCAGTCCTTCGATCCCGCGCAGGAGGTGAAGTTGCCCGAGAACGCGGTCCGCACGGTCGGCGCGATCGACGGAGTGCAGCAGGTCGGCGCGCTCGGCGGTCTCAGCGACGTCAATGTCTACCGCTCCGAGCACATCCCGAGGACGCAGACCGGCGGCATCGCCGTCCAGGCCGCCACCGACAGCCTCAAGCGGACACTGCGCGCATCCATGGCGACGGGCACCTGGCTCAACAACGCCAACGGCCGCTACCCGGCCGTCGTACTCGGACACTCCGCGGCGGCCCGGCTCGGCATCACCGACAGCGGCCAACGCGTCTGGCTGGGCGGCCGCTACTTCACCGTCCTCGGCGTCCTCAACCCGCTCCCGCTGGCCCCCGAGGTCGACAGCTCCGCGCTGGTCGGCTGGGAGGGGGCACGAACCCGGCTCGGATTCGACGGCCACCCGACAGCCGTGTACGAGCGGTCCGCGGACGACCGGGTCACCACCGTGCAGGGCCTGCTGGCCCGCACCGTCAACCCACGGGCACCGCACGAGGTCGAGGTCTCCGACCCGTCGCAGGCGCTGCAGGCGAAGGCCGCCTCAGACGACGCGTTCACCAGTCTGCTGCTCGGGCTCGGCGGTGTCGCCCTGCTGGTCGGCGGGGTCGGCATCGCCAACACCATGATCATCTCGGTGCTGGAGCGCAAACACGAGATCGGCCTGCGGCGCTCCTTCGGGGCCACACGCGGACAGATCCGTCTCCAGTTCGTCGTCGAGTCGCTGATGCTGTCCGGACTCGGCGGCCTGGCGGGCGTCGCGATCGGGGCCCTGGCCACGGCGCTCTACGCGACGGCGGGTGGGATGCCCTGGACGCTGCCCGCGTGGGCGATGGGCGGCGGAGCCGGCGCGACCCTGGCCATCGGCACCCTCGCCGGCCTCTACCCGGCGGTCCGCGCCGCACGCATGTCCCCGACGCTCGCCCTGCACTCCGCCTGAGCGGGCGGTGCGCCCCGGTCCGGGCTCGGCCCTGCCCGGGGGACGGCACCCGGGGTGTCCGCCCGTGACCGCGAGCGGACACCCCGGGGCGCCGCCGCGCTCCTCACTTCAGCTTGCGGAACTGCGCCTCGATCACGTCCTCGGCGAGCCGGCCCTTGCTCCCGCCGGTGATGTCGGGGCAATTGGTCTACGGCAGCGCGGTGCCGCGTGCCGTGATCCAGAGTCCGTACCACTCCTCGTGCGTGAGCTCCGGTTCCCGCCGGGCGGCGTCCTGGCAGGCGCGGATGCGTTCCGGGCGGGCGCTTCCGACCACCGGCGCGATCCGCGCCGGGTGCCGCTGGAGCCACCACAACAGGATCGTCTCCGGTGTGGTGCCCTTGGCCTCGGCGAGGGAGGCGACGAGACGGGCCGTGGCCCGCTCGGTGGGCGTCTCCTCCAGGCCGGTGAAGCGGCCTCGCGCCAAAGCCCCCCACGCCTGGAGGCGGATCCCGCCCGCCCGGCAGTGCTCCAGGGTGCCCAGGGGGAAGCCGACTCCCGCCGCTTCGGGCGTGTTCACCAGCACGCCCGCCTCCAGCCAGTCCCGGTGATGCAGGCTCATCTCCAACTGGTTGGCCACCAGGGGGAAATCGAGATGCGCCTGCAGCAGCGAGATCTGGGCGGCGCTCATGTTGGACACCCCGAAGCTGTGCACCAGGTTCTGGCGGTGCAGCGAGGTCAGCGCGCGGGCCACGTCCTCGGGGTCGGCGAGCGGGTCCGGCCGGTGCAGCAGCAGCACGTCGACGAAGTCCGTACGCAGACGGCCCAGGCTCGCCTCCACCTGGCGCACGATGCTCTCGCCCCGCAGGTCGTACATGCCCGGCAGGTCGCCGTCGGCGAGCCGGATACCGCACTTGGTCTGCAGCACGATGCGCTCACGCAGCCCCCGCGCCCGGCTGAGGACCTCCCCGAACACCGCTTCCGACTTGCCGTGCCGGTATATGTCGGCATGGTCGAACACGGTGATCCCGCTGTCGAGCGCCGCCTCGACTGCCGCCTCCGCGTCCTTGATCTCCTCGGCGCCGTACGGTGTCGTGTCCCAGGCGCCGCCCAGGCCCATGCAGCCGTACAACAGTCTTTCCGTGCCCACGATCGGGGGCGTGCTCTTCTGCGTCGTCACGGCCTCAGCGTCGCACGGGCGTGAGCACCGATCATCGCGGTGCCCGGCGTTCCCCCGCACAACGATCACTTCGGGTGTGCGATGTCCCCGGGGCCGGCACGCCGTACGGGGGCCGGCGCGGTGCGGGCAGCGGTGGTGCGGCGGCCTGCGGGCCATGCCCGCCTCCCGCGCTCGCCGACGCCGTAACCCCAGCTCATCGACGTCACGACGGTGACGCGGGGTGTGACGCGGGCGCGGGGTCGTCGCCGCCCGCCGCGCGTTGGTGCTCCGGTCGGTGACCAGGGGCTTCGGGTCCGTGGCCTTTGTGGCCGGGCAACGGCCGCTCCTAGGGTGGGCGGCAGCGCCGGCCCCCTTCGCGGGCCGCCTCACTTTCGCTCCCTCCCCCCCCCACTTCCCCCCCCCTCAACTCGCCGTGTCCGCACGGCTCAAGTTCCAGAAGGTGCTGCCCATGCGTGCTCATCGCCGTTCCAGGACAGGGGTCGTAGCGGCCGGACTCGCCGTGGCCGCCGCTCTCGGCATCGCCGCCGCGCTCCTTGGCCCCGCCCGGTCCGAGGCCGCCCCCGACGTCGTCCTCCCCCCGGTGAACGCGGACTTCGACTACCAGATAGGCGGCGCCTATCCGCCGCCCGACGGTGTCCGGGTCGTCAGCCGTGACGTCAAGGAGTCCCCGGCCAAGGGGCTTTACAACATCTGCTACGTCAACGCCTTCCAGACCCAGCAGGAGGGCGACACGGGCGGCCCGCAGGACTGGGACCAGGACCTGCTGCTGCGCGACAGCGACGGCGACGCGGTCATCGACCCCGACTGGGACGAGGCGATCCTCGACATCTCCTCGGCCGGCAAGCGCGAGCGGATCGCCGCGCGGATCGGCGCGCAGATCGACCAGTGCGCCTCGAAGGGCTTCGACGCGGTCGAGCCGGACAACTACGACACCTTCACCCGTGACGTCGTGGACGGCAGGCTCACGGCCGAGCACGCGCAGGCCTACATGCGGCTGCTGTCCGAGCGGGCGCACGGCGAGGGGCTGGCCGTCGGACAGAAGAACACCGTCGAACTCGCCGACAGCCGTGAGGCCAACGGGCTCGACTTCGCCATCGCCGAGGAGTGCGGCGACCCCCGCTGGAACGAGTGCGGCGACTACCTCGACGCCTTCGGCGACAACGTCATCCTCGTCGAGTACACGGACGCCGGAATGGGCAACGCGTGCGACTACGCGGACCGGGTGAGTGTCGTGCGTCGTGACGTCGGCGTCGCCGAGCCCGGCAGCGGGGACTACGTCCGCGAGACCTGCTGACGCGCCCCGAAAGCCGGCCGGCGGGGCGCCCCTCGGGCGCCCCGCCCGCGGTTCAGACGGTGACCTTGGCGTTCGCCCAGGACGTGTGGTCGTAGGAGCCGTTGTTGTTGGCGTCCTCGACGAGCAGCCGCAGCGCGTGCACGCCCGTCACGTCCACGTCGATCTGCTTGGGCCCGGTCGCCGGGGTCAGCGGGCGGCTGTCGAAGAGGGGTACGCCGTCTCCGAAGACACGGGCACGGACCCCGCCGGCAGTGGAGCGGCTGACCGAGAAGTCGTCGAGGCCGACGACGGCCGTCAGCCGCTTGGCCTTGGCCCCCAGGTTGAAGATGATCTCCGACCGGGCGTGCACGCCCAGGCCCTTGGTGTACGTGGTGCCGGCCAGGCTGATGGGAGTCCCGTCGCCCGCGGCCTGCTTGCCGTTGGAGGCGTCCCGCTCCACCGGCCCCCACGCGTTGGACGCCGAGGCCCAGTCCAGGTCGCTCAGATAGGCGTCCGCCGTTGGGGGCTGCGGCAGTGCGGCGACCGTGGTGACGACCCGGTCGTCGACGAACGCCAGGGCGTTCCCGCCGGCGGTGGCGGTGGCGTTCGCTCGCAGTGTGAACGAGGCACCGGTCGTCGCGCCGGAGGGCGGTGTCACCTCCCATGTCACCTGCAGCGAGCCCCCGGCCGCCACCGAGGACGCCGTCGACGCCGTGGTCGCGCGGGCCTGCCAGCCGCTCGGGAGGGCGAGCCGTACCTCGGCGGTCGACCAGGCCGACGCCGAGGCGTTGCCGAGGGTGGTGGTGACGGTGAAAGGCTTCCCGGGCACCGCGAGGGTGGTTCCGCCGATCACCACGCCGTACGTCCTGCGCTGGTAGTTCGCCACCTGCGAGGAGCGCATCAGCGCCGTCAGTTCGGCGACGGCCGTCGGGTTCGCCGCGGCGATGTCGCTCTTCTCGCCCGGGTCCTTGGCGAGGTCGTACAGCTGCACCACCCACTGGCTGTCCGGTGCCTTCGGGTCCCGCGCGGGAGCGAAGCGGACCGCCTTCAGGTCACCCTTGCGCACGGCCTCCGCCCACCTGTTGCCGCGGCCGCCGTCCTCCGTGTTGGAACGCGAGCCGCTGTAGGGGTCGTTGCGCATCCAGAACAGGTGCGGATGGGCGGGTGCCGTGCCGCCGTTCAGCAGGGCGGCCATCGACTTGCCGTCGATGTCGCTCGGTGCGGGTGCCCCGGCCAGTTCGGCGAAGGTGGGCAGCAGGTCCAGCTGCGGGGTGGGCCGGGCGGTGGTCCCCGCCGGGACCGTGCCGGGCCGCGAGGCGATCAGGGGGATGCGGATCCCGCCCTCGTACAGATTGCGCTTGTAGCCGCGCAGCGGACCGTTCGCGTCGTACTTGTTCGGGTCGACCGCCGGACTGCCCTCCTCGTGCGGGCCGTTGTCGCTGGTGACGAGGATCAGGGTGTCCTGCTCGATGCCGCGCGCCTTGACGCGGTCCACGACGCTGCCCACGAGCGCGTCCAGCCGGGCGACCTGGGAGGCGTGCGCCTTCTCCGCGGTGCCCCAGTTCGGGCCGGTGTAGTCGACCATGTCCGCGGCCGGGACGACGTTGGGGAAGTGCGGCAGGGTGGGAGCCAGGAACAGCAGGAACGGCTCGGCGGCATGGGTGTCGATGAAGTCCAGCGCGCGCTGCTCGAACAGGTCGATCGCGAACTTCCCCGTGGCGCCGTTCGCGTTCTCCGCTATCGGGGACTTCTCCCCGTTGTGCCACAGGTAGTCCGGGTAGTAGTTGTGGGCGTGCCCGTGGTCGATGTAGCCGTAGAACTCCTCGAAACCGCGTGCGTTGGGGTGGCTCGGCTGGTCGGCGACCTCCGGTCCGAAGCCCCATTTGCCGACGCACCCGGTGCGGTAGCCGCGCGAGCGCAGCACCTCGGCGATCGTGGTGTCGCCGTCGCGCAGGCTGCCCTGGCCCGGGTCGCCCGTGAAGGGGTTCTGCCGCACCGCGGAGTGCCCTGTGTGCAGGCTCGTCAGCAGTGAGCAGCGCGAGGGCGCGCACACCGCGGCCGACGAGTACGCCTGGGTGAAGCGCAGTCCCTGGGCGGCCAGGGCGTCGATTCTCGGCGTCTTGATGATCTGCTGGCCGTAGGACCCGAGCTCGCCGTATCCGAGGTCGTCGGCGAGGATCAGCACGATGTTCGGGGCCCGTCCGGCCGCGCGGGGTGCGGCTGTGGCCGGCACCTGCGGCAGGGTCGTCAGGGCCAGAGCCGCGGCGGATCCGGCAAGGAACTGGCGGCGGTTGGGCATGACGCCTCCATGCTGAGTTGGATTAAGGGGGAATTTGGCGGATCTCGATGTGAGGCACTGATAATCCATGTTGAAACAGGAGGCGTCCATTGACTGCGCATGACTTCCGCGCGACTTCCGACGACGACGAGCACGCGGGATCCTCCTGCTGCGCCCCCGCCGGACACACCCGTCCGCGACCGGAGACACCCGTCGTGCCGCGCCCCGCGCGGGCCTCGTACCGGGGCATGGTGACGCTGCCCGGCGGCAGCTTCCGCATGGGCAACGAGGACGCCCACGCCAACCCCGCGGACGGCGAAGGACCGGTGCGCCAGGTCACCCTCCCGCCGTTCCGCATCGACGCGTGCGCCGTCACCAACGCCCAGTTCGCCGCGTTCGTGAAGGACACCGGCCATGTCACCGCCGCCGAGCGTTTCGGCTGGTCGTACGTGTTCGCGGGGTTCCTCACGCCCGAGCGGGTGCACGCGAGCAGGGCGGCGGCCGGTACCCCGTGGTGGCGGGGTGTGCGAGGCGCCGCGTGGCGCGCCCCGGAGGGCCCGGGTTCCGCGATCGAGGGCCGGAGCCGGCACCCGGTCGTGCACGTGACCTGGGACGACGCGCGGGCGTACGCGGCCTGGGCGGGCAAGCGGCTGCCCACCGAGGCCGAATGGGAGTACGCGGCACGCGGCGGCCTCGACCAGGCCCGCTACCCGTGGGGCGACGAGCTCACCCCGCGCGGCCGCTGGCGCTGCAACATCTGGCAGGGCGACTTCCCCGTCGTGAACACCGCCGACGACGGACACGTGGGCACCGCTCCCGTCGACACCTACCGGCCCAACGCATATGGCCTGTTCAACGTGGTGGGCAATGTGTGGGAGTGGACCGCCGACCGCTTCACCACGTCCCATACGGCCGACGCCGTCACCGCCCCGCGGGGCCCGGACGAGGGCGACACCCGGGTGATGCGCGGCGGTTCCTACCTGTGCCACGACTCCTACTGCAATCGCTACCGGGTGGCCGCCCGCACCTCCAACACGCCGGATTCCAGCAGCGGCAACTGCGGCTTTCGCTGCGCGGCGGACATGTGACCACCCGGGCGCTCGCGGCGATGCCGTACGACCGCCGCAGGCGCCGCGAACTGCTCGGTGTTCGTGAGCATTTCGCGGCGCTCGGGACTCAGGTGTTCGGCGGGGCCTTCGCCAGCGCCGCGACCTCGCGGCCCGACAGCGCCCGGTCGTATGCGCGTACGTCGTCGATGCCCCCGCGGAAGGGGTCGGACGGCGCGCCCTCCCACTTTCCGCGGCCCACGGTGAAGGGGCCGTCGGCCGACCACGTGGGCGAGTGCTCGGCGGTCTCCTGCAGCGAACCGTCCACATAGAGCAGGAGGCGCTCGGCGTCCGCGTCGAACACCGCGGTCAGGAGCTGCCACCGGCCTGTGGCGGGCGGGGCCAGCGACAGCACGTCGCACTCGTCCACGTCGACCGAGTCGGCGTCTCCCATGGCCAGCCGCCATCGGCCGTCGTCGGCGCTGTACTGCAGGAAGAACCCGCTGACGTTCCCACCGTCCTGCCCGGCGACCGTCTGGAACCCGGACGTCGAAGTCAGGCGCGCCCAGGCGGAGACGGTGAAGTCGTGAGCGGTGTCGACGACGGCCCGGTCGGACTGGACGTAGCCGCTCCCGCCGAAGTGCATCGAGCCCTCGCGCCGTGTGCTCGGCCGCGCGTCTCCCACGACACTGCCGGAGGGAGTTCCCCCGAGCCCGCGTGGACCGCCGTCGAAGTCCCAGCGCAGGTCGGCGCCCGGCACGGCCGGTCCGCGCGCCGGGGGAGGGGAGGGAGCCGGACTCGGTCGCGGCGCCGGCTCCCTCTCACGTGGCCGGCCCTCGGGGCTCGGTGTCCTGTCCCCGTCGGTGCCGGGTGACGCACTGGACGCCGACGCGGCGGGCGAGTCCGCCCGGGGGAAGGAGCGATCGGAGTGCGAGGGCCGGGCGGCGACCTGCTCGCCCGCCTCCTGGCCACCCGGGACCGCGAGCCACGCGAGGAGGACGGTGAGCACGGCACCGGCGCAGACCGCGCCCGCGGCAGCCGGCCTTGCGCGCATCGCCCGCAGCCGGCGGGCGACCAGCACGCCTCGGCGCCGGTGCGTGACACGGCGCGGTTCGGACGGCCCGAGCGCGGGATGGCGCCGCCGACGGGCGGGGGACGCGCGTGCGTCCCGGTCGCAGAAGTAGCGGAAGCCGTCCCAGGGGATCAGTGTCTGCGCCAGCAGCGGTCCGGGATTGCGCTGGTGCAACTGCGCCAGGTCGCGCAGCGCGTCGCAGCAGTCGGCGCACTGGGCCAGGTGCCCATCGAGCCCGCCGCTGACGGATGTGACGGCGGCGCGGCGGTCGTTGGTCTCGGAGGCGGTCACGAGGATGCGGGTGAAGGGTCGGCACGCCGGGGCCGCGTACTCCTCCAGGACCTCGATGAAGGCGTTGTGGAACTTCCTCTCCACAGCGGGCAACAGGCCCTGCACCACACTCGGTTCGGCCCCCAGATGGCGGGCGACGGCCTCGGGCCCCTCCCGCTCGACGACGGCGTGCCACAGGGCGACCCGTATACGGACGGGGAGCTGATGGAAGGCGGCTGCCAGGAGGGTCTGCTCGTCCTCCTGCCCGAGGACGGCACTCGACTGCGTCAGCCACTGCAGCAGTTCGTCGCTCAGTCGCCCCTGCCGGTGGTCGCGAAACCACTCGGCGGCGGTGCGCAGCACGGCGGTGAGCACATACGGCCGCCATGCCGTTTCCGCCCCGTCGCTCAGATAGTCACGTAAGGCGGCCCTGTTCGCGGTGGAGGCGAGCAGCGCCGCACCCTGCGCAGTGGCCGTGCACCGTGCCGCGTACGCGAGGACGGCGTCCAGATGACGGCCGGCCAACTCCCGTCCCGCCGCGCCCGCGTCGGGGCCGCCGGACGCTGCCGCACGGGCCAGTGTGATGTCGCAAGCATCTGACAGGGGCTTGGCCGACTCGGGCATGTGACATCGCTTCCTTCGATTCTCACAGTGTCAGCGTCGATCACGGTGTCCCACTCCGGTGAGGGAGTCGACCGGCGGGTCCGCGGGCGCCGGCACGGCGAGGTCAGGACGTGGGGGGAGGTGCTGCCCGGTGGCGGGGGCGAAGGCGCGGGGGTCTTCCGGCGCGTCGGCGCCGCCCACGACCAAGGGGTCCAGCATGACCACGAAGGCCGCGAAGAGCAGGAAGAACACCGGCCCCGTCAGCATCGGCAGCAGCGGCGACAGGGGGGAGTTGCCGTGCGTGGGATCCGTGTGGCCCAAGGTGTCGTAGCTCAGGGCGGCCATCGCGGTGTAGTGCATGCCGCAGACCGCCACGGCCAGCACGAGTCCGCCGAGGAGGGGTGCCCACGAGGCCCGCCCCACCGCGGTCCACAGTGCCGCGGTGGCGGTACCCACGGCGATGGCCAGGGAGAGCACCACGGCGGCGGTGTCGAACCGGAAGCCGCCGCTGGTCCGCATGGCGGCCATACCGACGACGTGCATACCCGCCACGCCGAGCCCCACCACCGGCCCCGCCAGGCACAGCGCGAGTGCGCCCGATCCGGCGTACCCGACGACGAACACGCCCATCGCCGCGACGACGACCGCGATGAGCAGGCTGAGCAGCGTCAGAGATGTGTCGTAGGCGACCCGGGTGTTCGTGATGGTGAAGCCCGTCATGGCGACGAAGTGCATCGTCCAGATGCCGCAGCCGATGGACGCACCGCCCAGTGCCAGCCAGCCCGGTTTCCAGCCGCGCGGGCGGTGCAGTGTCCGCACCATGCACCGCAGGCCGAGGGACGAGCCCAGCCAGGCCATGAGAAATGCGACCACCGGTGTGACCACGCCATACCTGAATCCATCGATCTCGCCGGACATCTTCCTCGCATCCAACTCGTTTGCCCGGCAAAGACTTTCGGTCCGTCCTGAGCCGATCAAGCCCGTGACCGCCGGCTGTTATATGCCGGATGAACCCGAGGAGAGACGCGGTCGATGCTCTCCGCGGAGGGAATTCGGGCTGCTCACTGGCGGCGTTCCGTTCGCTCACCGGGCGAAGGGCAGGCCGGTGCCGCTCTCTTGAACCGGAGAAGTGCCGCGGAAAGTGATCAGTGATTTGAGTGATTCGAAGCCCCACGCGGCGCTGCGGTCCGGACCGACCGGCACTTCACCCTTGGCGGGATTGCATCAGGTCGCGCAATTCTCTTCTGCCCCTGATGTCGTTCTTCATGTAGATATTGCCCAGGTGATACTCGACCGTCTTGGTGCTCAGGCACAGCCGTGCCGCGATCTCCCGATTCGTCCAGCCGAGACCGACCAGGCCCGCGATATCGCGCTCCCGGTCCGACAAGGTCTCCCAGAATCCCGCGGCGGCCGGCTGCGCCGCGGTGCCGGCGTCCTCCAGCAGGGCGCGGCATCGCTGCAGGTACCGCGCGGCGCCCAGGCGTGTGAACACCTTCTCGGCGGTGCGCAACTGCTCGCGGGCCCGTTCCGTGTCACCGGTCGCCAGCAGCAGCGCGCCGAGGTCCTGGCGCATGAGGGCCTTGTAGGCCACGGGGTCGCCGCCGTGCGGTGGCACGGCGAGACCTGCCTCGTACGACGCGACGGCCCCTGCGGGGTCGTCGACGGCGGCAATGGCTCCCCCGACCCAGTGGACCACCACCCTGACCAGCGCGCCGTGCGGTTGCGCCGCCTCCAGCTCGCGCAGCACGGACCGCGCCCGGCCGAGATCGCCGGTGCGTGCCGACGCCACCCCGAGCACAGGCAGGTGCCGCATGGCGTAGAGGCGTGAACGCCCGGTGTTGACGGACTCGTCCACGACCGGAGCGAGGACGGCGACCGTCTCCTCGAAGTCCTCCGCGGCGAACGCCACCGTCGCCCGGGTGGCCGCCAGATGGAAACCGGGCCCGGAGAAGTCCGCGGAGGTCTCCAGGGACAGCGCCTCGCGCAACGCGACCCGGGCCTGCTCGCGACGGCCGCTGAAGGCGTGCAGCACGGCGACGAAACAGTGCAGGTTGAAGAAGTCCGCCGGGCGGCCGGTGGTGTGCGCGATGTCGAGTGCGACGGAGACATTGCGTCTGGCCTCGTCCCACTCACCGAGCGCGAGATGACACCAGAGGCTGTGGGTGAGCGCGGTGACACTGCTGATCCTCGACACTCCCACCTCGCGTCGCCGGGCCGCGGCCGACAGATCGGACACGGCGCGGGCCAGATCCCCCGAGAGCGCGCGGAACAGCCCGCGGTAGATGAGGCTGTCGGTGTGGGTGGCCGGCACCTGCGAAGGGTGAGCCGACAACCGGTCCAGGTGCCTCAGGCCGGCCACCGGCCCGCCCAGAAGCGCGTGCCCGTACGCCCGGTTCGCGACGGCCAGGCCCCGCACCACATCGTCCCGCGCGTGCCGCAGCGCGAACTCGGAGGCACTCAGCGCCTGCTGTCCCAGTCCGAGCGAGCCCTGCGCGACACCCAGCTCGGCCGCGGCGTAAGCCGCCTGCGCCAGGTCGCCGCGTGCGGTGAAGGCCTCGCGGGCGCGGTTCAGGTACGAGGCGGCCAGGGCGTCCCGGCCCTTGGCCAGGTTCAACAGGCCGAGCGCCTCGTCCCGTTGCGGCCCCGGCGCGGCCGCGAGCACCGCCTCCTCGTGGCGCAGAGCGGTACGCGGCTGTCCACCTGTGACCTGCAGACGCACCGCCGAAAGCAGCGCGTCCTGCCGGCGCCGGCCGTCGGGGTCCACCTGGGACGACGCGAGCAGGTGGTCGGCCGCCAGGGCGGTCCGACCGGCCCGGGCCTCGCGCGCCGCCGCGCCGAGGAGGTCCCTCGCCAGCGCGGCGTCGTACGTCTCGGTCGCCGCCACCCGATGGCGCCAGGCGGCGGACGGCTCCAGCAGCCGGGCGGCGCGCAGGTGCATCCGGTTGCGTTCCCGCCTGGGGATCGCGGCGTACAGCGCGTCCCGCTGCCCGATGTGCACCAGCCGGAGCGTGGGCACCCGGTCCGGCAGCCACATCGCCGCGTGCTGGTCCACCAGGATCTCCGCGTCGGAGCCGGCCGATTCCGAGTCGAGCAGCCGGCCGAGGAGCGCGACGGTGGCCGGGGCGTCGAGGACCGCGAGCATGTTCAGGATGTCCCGGCTGCCCGGGGGAAAGGAGCGCGACCACGCGCCGACGGCGTCGCTCAGGGACGACGGGACGTCGATGGCGGCCGGATCGTCGGGCAGGTTCCCGCCGTACGAGCCGAGCGCGGCCTCCAGGAAGAGGGGGTTGCCGTGGCTCCACACGGCCAGGCCGCGCAGCTTCGCCTCGGAGTGCGGGCGCGCTGTGCGGTCCTCGATGAACTCGCGGGTCTCGGACATGGTGAAGCCGCTGACCTCGATGTGGTCCGATGCCGGCACGAGGTCCTTCAGGCCCATGTTCCGTGCGGTGCGGGCCGCTTCCCGCGTGCAGATCACCGTCAGGATCCGCTCGGCGTCCTGGCGCAGCAGGGCGAAGCCGATCGACTGGAGGGACTCGAGGTCCACCCGGTGGGCGTCGTCCAGCCAGAAGAGCACCGGAGAGGTCTCCTGCGACGAGTCGAGCAGGTCGATGACCGCGCCCCCTATGTCGAGCACGGAGGGCTGCGGCCCGACGGCTTCGGGTGCGGGAGGCGACAGGTGCTCGGTGCCGTCGGCGAGGAGCCCGGTGACCGTGTAGAAGGGCAGGTCGGATTTCGGAGGGATGTCCCACGCTTTGAGGACGGTGAATTCCTTGGCGACCGTATCCGTGAAATGCTCGACGAGCGCCGTCTTGCCCATCCCGGTCGCACCGGAGACCGTGACTACGCGGGGAATTCCCCGAGCCGCCGTTCGGGCAGCGTTGTGCAGGATTCTCAGTTCATCGGTACGCCCGATGAACCGGTGCCCGCGAGACTCCTCCATGCGCACCCCTCGATGCCGATGCTCGACGGGCTCAGCAGTGCTGCGCATTCTACTGAATACCGCTGAGCGGCAGATGGAGCGGCACGTACAAGGGCGAAGCGGATCCGGTCGCAATGCCCGGCCGGTCCCGGAGCCGGACCCCGCTACCCCTACCTGGTCCTGGGGCCCTGCCAAGGTTTTCGGCCCGGATGTTTCGTGAGCGTATGGAAAATCGCTCACGGCGACGCAAGGCACCCTCCGGGGGAATGGTGCCTGCGGCCGGCGTCCGGGCCCACCCCCGCCCCGAGTGCCTCGGCTCCGGTCGCACCCACACCTTGCAAGAACCTAAAGGAATTTCCTGACCCGCACCCAACAGGCGGCCCGCTGCAATGACGTCCGTGACCGGCCGCCGGCGGCCTCCGTCCCCCCGGGGTTCCGGCGCCGGTCGCACCAGATGTGGTCGAGGCTCCACGAGCGGAGCCCGTTACTGGAGGCATCCATGAATTCGTCGGTCCGCGCCTGGCGCCGGGGCATGGCCACCACGGCCGCCGTGTTGTTGCTCGCGACGGGTGCGGTCGCCTGCGGTGGCGACGAGCGCCCCGCCGCGAAGGAGAGCACGGCGGCCGGCACCGGTGACGAGGACAGGGCCACCGGGGACAGCGGCACGGGCGGCGCGGCCGACACCGGGGACGGGGCCTCCTCGAAGGACCAGGACGGCGTCCGGTACGCCGCGTGCATGCGCAGCAACGGTGTCGACGTCGCCGACCCGAAGCCGGGCGAGGCGCCCGTGCCGCCGGCCGGAGTCGACCGGTCCGTCCTGGACAAGGCGGAGCAGAAGTGCGGCCGGCCGCCCGGTGGCCAGCAGGCCGGCACCGGCGGGCTGGCCGCCGACCCGAAGCTGGAGGAGCTCTCGCTCAAGAACCAGAAGTGCCTGCGCGAGAACGGCTATGAGGTGTCGGACTCCAAGAGCCAGGGCGCACCGCAACTCCCGGGAGAGAACCCCGTCCTGGACCGCGCCCAGGAAGCCTGCAAGGAGATCGGCCAGGCCCTGGAGGACTACGTCAACAAGGCGGTGGGGAAGAAGTGACGGACGGCGAGCCGGACACGGTCCTGCTGCGGCAGGTGTCCGTCGAGCCGGACGGCGGACCTCAGGACGAACCCCGCCTGCGACCGCGCAGGAGGGGTCTTCGCCGCGCCGTCCTCGTCGCTGTCGCGGCCGTCCTGGCGACCGCCACCGCGTTCGCCGTGACGGCCTATCTGGACGACACCCCGCCCGAGAGGACCTCGGCACGCGAGAAGGTGCCGCCCGGGACGGAGCCGGTCGTCCGGGGCGATCTGGTGACCGAGGTGGTCGCCACGGGGTCGGTGAAGTTCGCCGGCGGCCGTGCCGTCAAGAACCACCTCACCGGCATCGTCACCTGGGTTCCGTCGTCCAACACCGTCATCGCCCAGGGCGAGCGCCTGTACTCCGTCGACGACAAGCCCGTGTTCCTGCTGCGCGGCGATCTGCCCGCATGGCGGGAACTCAAGCGCGGCATGCCGGACGGCGAGGACGTGCGCATGCTGGAGCGCAACCTCGCCGAACTCGGGTACACCGACTTCACCGTCGACGACGAGTTCACCGAGAAGACCGAGGCGGCGGTCAAACGCTGGCAGAAGAACAACGGTCTGCCCTCGAACGGCAGAGTCGAGCTGGGCAGAGTGGTCTTCGCCCCGGGTTCGCTGCGGATCGCCGAGGCGAAGGTGCGCGCGGGCGACCCGGTCGCCCCCGCCCAGGACGTGCTCCAGGTCACCGGATTCCAGCACAGTGTCTCGGCGGATGTCCCCTCGGAGGAACAGGACTTGGCCGTCAAGGGCGCGAAGGTCGAGATCGAGCTCCTGAACGGCAAGCGCGTCGCGGGGACGGTCGCCTCCGTCGGCACCGAGAAGATGACCGAGGACAACACGAGGGTCGTCCCGATCACCGTACGACCCGAGTCCTCACGGCTGTTCGCCGACGTGCAGAGCAAGGACGTCGTCGTGGTGCTCAAGCGCTCGGAGGCCAAGGACGTGCTCTTCGTGCCCGTCACCGCGCTGCTCCCGGCGCAGGGCGGCGGTTACGCGGTACAACTCGTCAAGAACGGCAAGGTCGTCGTGGTCCGCGTCAAGACGGGCGCGTTCGCGGAGGGACAGGCGGAGGTCAGCGGGCCCGGTATCCGCGAAGGCGCCCGCGTGGGGGTGCCCAAGCTGTGACCGCACTCCCGCCCGACGAAGGGCATCGCGCGTCCGGCTCCGCGGAATCGGTGGTGAGTCTGACCGAGGTCGGCCGCTCCTACGGCAAGGAACCCCACCGGGTGCACGCGCTGCGGGATGTGACGACGGCTATCGCGCCCGGTGAACTGGTCGCCGTCGTGGGCCCATCGGGCTCCGGGAAGTCGACCCTGCTCAATCTGATCGGCACTCTGGACCGCCCCACCTCCGGTCGGGTCGTGGTGGACGGGCAGCGCGTGGACCGGCTCGACGACCGCAAGCTGTCGGCACTGCGGGCGCACCGTATCGGTTTTGTATTCCAGCAGTTCCACCTCTCCGGCGGCACCCGCGCGCTCGACAACGTCGCCGACGGACTGCTGTACACGGGCATGACCAGACGCCGGCGCCGCGACCAAGCCGCCGCCGCTCTGCACCGGGTGGGTCTGGGACACCGTCTGGACCACCGGCCGCACGAGCTTTCCGGAGGCGAGCGGCAGCGCGTGGCCATCGCCCGTGCCGTGGTGGGCGATCCGGCGCTGCTCCTGGCGGACGAGCCGACCGGGGCACTGGACACCCGGTCCGGCGCGATGGTGGTGCGGCTGCTGCGCGAACTGAACGCCGCCGGCACCACCGTCGCGGTCATCACCCATGACACGGAGCTGGCGGCGGGCCTGCCGCGCCGCCTGGTCATGCGCGACGGGCGACTCGTGGAGGACTCCGGACTCACGACGACCGGGCCGCGGCCGGCACGGGAGTCCCGATGAACAGCGAGGCCACGAAGCGCTCGCGCCTGCGCGGCAAGGACCTGCTGCTGCTGGGCGCCAACGGACTGCGCACCCGGCCGCTGCGGGCCGTGCTCTCGGCCGCCGGCATCGCCATCGGGATCGCCGCGATGATCGCCGTCATCGGGATCTCCGCGTCGAGCAGGGCCTACCTCGACGCGGAGTTGGACAAGCTCGGCACCAACCTGCTGACCCTCGAGCCCGGCCAGGACCCCGCGACCGGCAAGGCCGTACCGCTGCCCACGACCACGGTGGCGACGATCGCCCGCGCCGACGGTGTGGACACCGTCAGCGGCACGGGAGAACTGAAGGACGTCAACGCCTACCGCAACGCGCGTATCGACCCCGCGGAGTCGAACGGCCTGACCGTGCTCGCGACCGACAGCCACCTGCTGCGGACCCTGGAGGCGTCCCTCAGCCGGGGAAGCTGGCTCGACCGTGCCCCCGAGCGGTATCCCACCGCCGTCCTCGGAGAGCGGTCGGCGAACCGGCTGGGTGTCACGGAGCCCGGGGAGAGCGTCTGGATCAAGGACAAGTACTTCACGGTGCTCGGCGTCCTGGAGCCGGTGCCGCTGGCGCCCGAACTCGACACCGCCGTCCTCGTCAACAACGAAGCGGCCAGGCGATACCTCGGCTACGACGGCCACCCGACCAAGGTGTACGAGCGATCCGCCGACGAACTCGTGCAGACGGTGCGCGCCCTGCTGCCGCGCGCCGCCAATCCGCAGGACCCCCGGTACGTGACCGTCAGCCGGCCGTCGGACGCGCTGAAGGCCCGCCAGGCCGCCGAGGCGTCCTTCACCGGGCTGCTCCTCGGGCTGGGCGCGGTCGCCCTGCTCGTCGGCGGGATCGGCGTGGCCAACACGATGGTCATCGCGGTCATGGAACGGCGCGGCGAGATCGGGCTGCGGCGCGCGCTGGGGGCGACCCGACGGCAAATATCCCGGCAGTTTCTCATGGAAGCGCTGCTTCTGTCCTGCCTCGGCGGACTCGGCGGAGCAGCACTCGGCGCGGGCGTGACGGCGGGCTACTCTCTCAGCCAGGGCTGGCCCACCGCGGTTCCCCTGGCCGCGCTCGCCGCGGGAGTGGGCGCGACAGCCCTGATCGGTGCGATCGCCGGACTGTACCCGGCTCTGCGCGCCGCCCGCACCCCTCCCACGGTCGCTCTCGCCGCACCGTAGCCGGTGCCCCCGCCGGCTCCTTCCCCCGAGGCGCCGGCGGGGGTGCCATCCCCTGTGCGCCGGGCTCCAGCGGCGGCGCCATGACCACCTGCGCCACGGACGACAGGGAGGAGAGCACGTGCGTGTGCTGATTGTCGAGGACGAGCCGTTCATGGCGCAGGCGCTGGTGAACGGCCTGCGCCGGGAGGCCATCGCCGCCGACCACGCCCCCGACGGCGAGAGCGCCCTGGAGCAGATCGTGTGCCACGACTACGACGTGGTGGTCCTCGACCGCGACCTGCCACGGTTGCACGGCGACGAGGTCTGCCGGCGCATCACCGAGCAGCACAGCTCCGTGCGGGTCCTCATGCTCACCGCGGCGGCCTCGCTCGACGACCGTGTCGACGGGCTGCGCCTGGGCGCGGACGACTATCTCTCCAAGCCCTTCGACTTCCCCGAACTCGTCGCCCGGCTGCACGCGCTGCACCGCAGGTCGGGCTCGCCGCCGCCACCCGTCCTGGAGTGGGCCGGCGTACGGCTGGACCCCTTCCGCCGCGAGGTCTACCGCGACGAGCGCTACCTGCGGCTGACCCGCAAGGAGTTCGCCGTCCTGCACGTCCTGATGAGCGCACAGGGCGGTGTGGTCAGCGCCGAGACCCTGCTGGAGAAGGCGTGGGACCAGCACGCCGACCCCTTCACCCAGGCGGTGCGGGTCACCATCTCGACCCTGCGGCGCAAACTCGGCGAGCCGGCCCTGCTGCACACCCGCACGGGCGCCGGCTACTACCTGGGACGCTCCTCGTGAGGACCCGCGCCCGCCTGTCCCACCTGACCATCCGCACCCGGCTCACCCTCGCCTACGGGGTGCTGTTCGCGGCCTCGGGCGCGGCCATGGTGGGACTGCTGTACCTCTTCATGAGATTCGGCCCGAACTACTCCACCGCGCTCACCCGGACCGGCGCCTCCCCGACCCCGGGCCCCGCAGGTGGGGACGGCGCGACCAATGCGTCCGCGTCGCCGGAACCCCCGGCTCCGGGCGCGGCGACCCCCAGCCTGCCGCCGGAGCCGGCCCCCTCGGGCAAGGCCGCGGCAGCCCCCGGCCTGCCGCCCGACGCGGCCTCCACGGCCATCGCCGGACACAGCGCCCGCATGCCGACGGAGACGGCCACCGCCCTGTCCGGAGCGAGTCCCACTCCTTCGTCTGTCGAGTACGCCAAGTCCACGCACGGCCTGCTGTCGATCGAGGTGTCCAGCAAGTCCGACTTCCTGCACGCGCTCCTCGTCTTCAGCGCCGTCGTCTTCCTGATCCTGCTGCTGATCTCCGTGATCGTCGGCTGGTTCATGGCCGGCCGGATGCTGGCCCCGCTGCAGAAGGTCACCGCCACGGCGCGCGGCATCGTCGGCTCCACCCTGCACGAGCGCATCGCGTTGAGCGGACCGCAGGACGAGATCCGGGAACTCGCCGACACCTTCAACGCCATGCTCCGTCGCCTTGAACAGGCATTTGAGGCACAGCGTCGGTTCGCCGCGAACGCCTCGCACGAACTGCGCACCCCGCTGGCGAGCATGCGGACCATCCTGCAGGTGGCGCTCGCCTCACCGGATCCGGACGACCTGCGGGCCGCGGGCGGCCAGCTCCTCAGCCTCAACAGGCGCTCCACCGACATCACCGAGGCGCTGCTGACCCTTGCCCGGGCCGACCACGGAGCGATCAACCAGGAGAGCGTCGACCTCGGGGCCGCCGTACGCGAACACTGCGCCCAGGTGGGACCGCAGGCGAGGGAGGCCGGGGTGCTCCTGAGCGGGCCGACGGGCGGGGCCCTGACGACCGGCGACCCCAGGCTGCTGCGGCAACTCGTCGGCAATCTCATCGACAACGCCGTCAAGCACAACCACCGCGACGGCATCGCGACGGTCGCCGTGCACCGCTCGCAGGACGGACGGGTGCGGCTCACGGTGCGCAACTCCGGCCCGGCGCTGACCCGGGAGGAGGCCGACCGGGCCTTCGAGCCCTTCCACCGCCTCGACACCCGCACGGAGCACTCCAACGGGCGCCCGGCCGGGCACGGCCTCGGGCTCGCCATCGTCCGGTCCATCGTCCGCGCCCACGACGGCACCCTGCGGGCCACGCCGCTCAGGCCCAACGGGCTGGAGGTGTCCGTCGACCTGCCCGGCGCACCCGAGGACAGGGACAGAACCGCTCAGCGAGGGTGAGCAGTCGGGCGGCCCCGCCCGCCGCCGTCCGGAGCCTGCGCGCAAGCACCGGACGGGGCGGTGAGGCCCCGGCTGTCGTGACCACAACCACCGGGGCTTCCCAGCCGGCACACCGGACTCCGGAGAGCGACCGGCTCAGGCGTGCCGTGCCACCGACCCTGCCGTACCGCCGGCCCGCGGCGCCCCGGGGCTTCTCCCCAGTCCCGCGCGTGACGCCGCTCGGAGCCGGCCACCTGGTTGCGCTGCCGCTCGGCGATCCGTTTGCATGACGGCATCCTGCCCCGGCCTCATGGCCGTACCCCGCCTCGTTCGCGACAGGAGCTCCATGCCGCAGTCCCGCCCGGCCGACGTCCACGCGCACGACACCGCACGCCTGGTGCTGCCCGCACCACGCACGCCCTCCCCGCGTGACGCGCCGTCCATGGGCTGGGGCGTGCTGGCCCCCGGCGGCATAGCGGCGTCGTTCGTCGAGGCGCTGCGTGCGCACACCGAGCAACGCGTGGTGGCGGTCGGATCGCGCGACGGCCGACGGGCCCTCGCCTTCGCGGAGCGGTTCGGCATACCCGGGGCGTACGGCAGTTATGCCGAAGTGCTGGACGACGACCGGGTGGACATCGTCTACGTCGCCTCCCCGCACTCCGCCCACTTCGACCACGCCTTACAGGCGATCGAAGCAGGCCGGCACGTGCTGGTGGAGAAGGCGTTCACGCGCAACGCCGGTGAGGCCGCGCGGCTGATCTCCGCGGCCCGGGAGCACGGGGTGTTCCTGATGGAGGCGATGTGGACGCGCTTCCTGCCGCACATCGACGTCGTGCGCCAGGTGCTCGACTCCGGGCTGCTCGGCGAGGTGCGCACGGTCACCGCCGACCACGGGCAGCACATGACACCGGACGCGGCCGACCGCCTGTTCGCCCCTGAGCTGGCCGGCGGAGCCCTGCTCGATCTCGGCGTCTACCCCGTCTCGTTCGCCTCGATGGTGCTCGGCCCCTTCGCCTCGGTGACCGCGGTGGGAACCAAGGCCTTCACCGGAGTCGACGGACAGGCCTCGATCGTCGTCACCGGCGAATCCGGAGCGCACGGCGTCCTGAACACCAGCCTCTTCGCCCGCACCGCGACCACGGCGTCGGTCTGCGGCACGCGCGCCCGCCTGGAGATCGGCGGCGACTTCTACGCGCCCGCCACGGTCCGTCTGATCAACCGCCACAACGAGCAGGTCGACTCCTACACCCCTGTGCTGAGCCAGGGCGGACTGTGCTACGAGGCAGCCGAAGCGGCGCGGTGTGTCGCGGCCGGACGCCTGGAGTCGGACCTGATGCCGCTCGACGAGACGCTGCGCGTCATGCACGTCCTGGACAGGGTCCGCCGTGACCTGGGCGTCCGCTACCCGGGCGAGTGACCGCCCCACACCACGCGAGGAGTACGTAACCCTCATGAACACCAGTCGGCTTGAGGGCCGCAAGGTCCTCTTCATCGGCGGTACCGGCGTGATCAGCTCGGCGTGCTCCCGGCGGGCCGTCGAACTCGGCGCCGACCTGCACATCCTGACCCGCGGAGTCACCTCGGCACGCCCGGCGCCCGACGGCGCCACCCTGATGACGGCCGACGTCCACGACACCGATCAGATGCAGGCGGTCGCGGATCGCCACAAGTTCGACATCGTCGTCAACTTCCTCAACTTCACGGCCGATCACATCGCCCGGGACATCGACCTGTTCGACGGGCGCACCGGCCAGTACGTCTTCATCAGCACGGCGGCCGCGTACGAACGCCCCGCCGGACAACTGCCCGTGACGGAGAGCGCACCGCTGCGCAACCCCGAATCCGCGTACGCCCGCAACAAGATCGCCTGCGAGGAACTGCTCGCCGAGGCGCACTGGGAAGGGCGGTTCCCCGTCACCGTCGTGCGGCCCTCGCACACCTACGACCGTACGGCCGTGCCCTTCGACGGCGGCTGGACAGCGGTCGAGCGGATGCGCCGCGGACAGGAGGTGCTGGTCCACGGCGACGGGACCTCGCTGTGGACCCTCACCCACCACACGGACTTCGCCCTCGGCTTCACCGGACTCCTCGGCCACCCCGGCGCGCTCGGTGAGACCTTCCACATCACCGGCGACGAGGTGCTCAGCTGGGACCGGATCTACCGGACCGTGGCCGAGGCGGCCGGCGTGGACGAGCCGCGGCTCGTCCATGTGCCCTCCCAGGCCATCGCGGCGGCAGACCCGCGGTGGGGCGAGGACCTGCTCGGCGACAAGGCGCACTCGATGGTGTTCGACAACAGCAAGGTCCGCTCACTCGTGCCGGAGTTCACCGCGTCCGTGCCCTTCGCCCGCGGCGCCCGCGAGATCGTCTCCTGGCACGACCAGGACCATGCCCGCCGCGCCGTCGACGCCCGGTTCGACGCACTCATGGACCAGCTCATCGACACGCACAGGCCGGGCCGGCCGTAGCCGGTCACCACCGACCACCCCGGACCCGGCCTCCTGCCCTGCCGCCGGGTCCGGGGTTCGCGGCACACGCGCGGCGACCTGTGCCGAGGGCTTCGGCGTGCGTGGGGAGTGCGCGGAACGCTCACGTTCGATGCGCAGTCCCACCTGCCGCGCGCCGGCACGGCAGCCGGTGCCCATTGGTGCTTTCAGGACGGTCGGTGACCAGCGCCGAGAGATTTTCAGGAAGGGCGATTTGCCCCTGAGCCGCCCTCTCGACACGCCTTCCTGACGAAATCCTTCACATCAGGTCATGACTGTCGTGAACACGTGAAAGGTGCGTAGGTTCAGTCGGCGCCGCCTCCTTGTGAGCGCTCTCCCGATGGCTCGCAGGCGGACGCCACGAACCACTTCAGACACCCTGACCTCAAGAACGGACTCATGCAGAGATGACCCGGAACGTTTTGCCGCGCCGCCGTGGCATGTCCACGACGTTAGTGCTGGCCGTGCTCACCGCCGGCCTGGCCATGGCCGGTATCCCCGGCACTGCCGCCGCCGCCCCCGTGGACCCCGACGGCCTCAACCTGCGGCAGTGGATGGGGCAGATCAGGGATGTCATCGGTGACCGGCCGCTCAACAAGATCGTGATGCCGGGCAGCCACGACGCCGGGTCCTGGAGCATCACCGACAAGACGGGGATCTGTGACACGGCCAGTGAGGCCGAGATGTCCAAGATCAGCCCGCAGGTCGCCGCCGCCATCTCCGTCACGCAGATGACGCCCATCAAGGAACAGCTCAACAGCGGTTCGCGCTACCTCGACCTGCGGCTGTGCAAGCAGAACGGCAAGTGGTACACCTACCACGGCGGTCCGCTGGGCGGCCTGTTCTTCGACGACCCCGCCACCGGCCGCAAGGGCGAGATCAACGACATCGCCGAGTGGATCCGCGACCACCCCGACGAGATCGTCACGATCGAGCTGCGCACCTCGGTCCCGCCGGACTCCGACCCCTCGCCGGAACGCGACACCGCCGTCGAGGACCACATGGAGGCCGTACGGCTCCTCGGGGACAAGATCGGCACCTCGCGGATGGCCGACCGCGACAAGCTCTCGCCCACGTCCACCTACAACCAGTTCCGGGCCGCGGGCGCCAACGTCATCCTGCTCGACACCAGGAACCGTACGGACTACCCCTGGATGTGGCCCGCCGGCTCCCGGATGGAGGGCCGCAACAGCTACGTCGAGAACGAGGACTGGGGCGCCCTCTTCAAGGAGGCGTTCAAGAACCCCACCGCGTCGAACTCGACCATCGACCTGATCAGCCGGACCGCCCTGCAGCGCAACGACGAAGTACTGAAGAACGACATGGGCGACCCCGGCAAGTTCTTCGTGCTCTCGGGGAACGTCGACTCCACGCTCGCCATCCCCGACGCGGCGTTCGACGTGGTCACCAACGGCATGGACTACAAGCCCGACGGCCTGCCGTACATGCTGTACCTGGCCCGCGAGCACAACATCAACCTGCTGCAGAAGCTGGAAGGCGAGTGGCGCAAGTCCTACATCGCCAAGAACACCAACGTCGTCCAGCTCGACTGGATCGACATGGGCGGCAAGCGCGACGACGGCACCATCATCGGCTCGGGCGACATGAGCGCGGCGATCATCGCCAACAACACCCCGACCACGGCGACCGGCACGCTCGTCGGCACCGAGCGCCGGGCCGACGGCAGCTGGAGCAGCGCCGAGGCACTGCCCGGAGCGAACGGCGGACCGGAGTTCGCGGGCGCGGAGCAGTCGGTGACGGCGATGCCGGACGGTTCGCTGCAGTACCTGACCTACGGCAACGACAAGCGGATGTACCACAACATCCGCCGCGCGGACGGCTCGTGGCAGGGATGGCGCCGCATGAACACCGACGAGGGCGACAAGCGGTTCAACGGCGGACCGATCGCCCTGGCGAGCACCCCCAACGGCGAGACACAGGCCGTCGCCGTCGACAAGGACGGCGTCCTGCTCCACCAACTGCGCCGCACCGACGGCACCTGGACGGGCTGGGCGGCGCCTCCCGGTCCTGACAACGGCGTCTTCAAGGCCAAGGACGTGGCCATCACCGGCACCGCGAACAACTCCCTCATGGTGCTCGCCTACGACAAGAGCGGCAACATGCGGCTGACGGGGCGGTGGGCGAGCGGCACCTGGGACACCACCGGCTGGACGACGCTGCCCGGAGTGGGCGGCGCGGCCACCTTCGCCGGCAGCGACCTGTCGATCACCCAGACGCCGAACCGCTCCCTGCAGATCGCGGCGGTCGGTCTCGACGGCAAGATCTGGCACATGACCCGGGACGGCATGCTGCGCAACTCGCCCTGGACCAACCCCGAGTGGGCGCCGAACGACGCGATGCGCGCCACCGGTGTCGCGATCGCCGGCCTGCCGGACGGAACGGCCCAGCTTCTCGCCGTCGGCATGGACGGCAACACCTGGCACGCACTGCGCTCGGCGAGCGGCTCGTGGACCAGGTTCGGCGCGGTGAGCGGCCCGTACGGACGGGCGCTGGGCGCGACGAACGTGCGCATCGCCGGACTGCCCGACGGACGCACGTACAGCCTCGTCAACGCGCGCTGACCACACAAGCACGCCGTGTCCGGCGCCGGTTGACGCGGCGCCGGACACGGCGGCAGGATGCGTCGCCCCCACCCCCGTCGGGGGCCGAAGAGATCATCTGCGGTGCGCGTTCTGTGCGGCCGTCGCCGAGTCCCGCAGCCCGGCGCATCCTCGCCCGGCGGCCCGCTGCTCGATCTCGGACGGCTCGCGGCGCAGGTCCGCCGGAATGGCGTCGCCGCAGGTCAGCTGCCGAGTTTGGGTCAGGAGCACGGCACGTTCCGCAGGGTCGGCGCACGCCGTGGGCGGGGCACGGTGGCGCAGGGACGCCGGGCGGACCGGTCCGGGCACAGCGTGCTCGGGCATCGGCGCCGCAGCAGGTCCGCCGCCGCGGCGGATAGCTTGAGGCACCTCACACCTCTTCAGTCGGGGCGCTGGAGAGGCAGGTACGAGGAGATCCCATGAGAGCCCACCGCCGCAACAAGCACATAGGGTTGCTGGCCGCGGTCGCCGCACTGGCCGCACTGCTGATCCCCTATGCGACGTCGGGCGAGGAGGAAGCCGCCGCGGCGACGGCCACGTCGATCGTCTACGACCCGGGCCCCAGGCTGCGCTGCTACAGCGCCTCCGACGAGTCGGGCGGAACCAACTACGGCAACGACTCACGCGACTGCGGTGCCATCGACGAACCTGGCCGCGTCGACGACTCGTGCACCTGGTTCGGCTACTCCTCACCGCGCGGTACGCAGTGCCCGGCCTGGCGCTTCGTCACCTACGGCTGGGACGAGAACAGGCTGCGCCAGTACCCCGGCTACGACCACCAGGTCCAGGGCCCGTCCGGCTCCCCTTTGAAACTGGTGCTGCAGAACAACTCCAGAAACCTCCAGGACCAGTGCGAACTCAAGGAAGTCGCCTTCTCCTACGAGTACGTCGGCAGCTCGCTCGAGCGGCGCGCCGACGGCAAGGAGTACAACTTCTCCGACGGCCGCACCAAGGTCTCCTACGACGCTTCGGTGGAGCAGTCCGGGGACTTCCGCTGCGCCGAGCGGCGGGCCATCCTCACCACGGACTTCATCTACCGCACCGCACGCGGCCTGAACCTGATCTCGGTGGTCCACTACGACCCGGGCGCGTTCTCCCGGCCGAACGAGGACGGCGTGCTGTGGAGCAACGGCTGCAAGGACGGCGAGGGCCGGCCGAGCGGCTGCCGCGTCACCGTCCCGGGGCAGCGCATCGAGCCCGGCCGCACGACCCGGATCGACGTCGACTTCACCGAGGTCGCGCGACAGTACGCGCGATACCTGGGCGGCGAACCCGCACCCTCGCCGTCCCAGATCGAGGCCGTGCAGGTCGTGAACAGCACGAAGGGCGCCGACCTCAAGGCGGAGGTGTCCCATGCGGACGTCACCGTTGAGTAGGCCCGTCCGGCGCGGCGGCTCACCGCGGTGAGCCGCCGGCCCTCCACGCCGAAACCGCCCACCCCGCGCGACGACTTCGCCGGCTACACGACGCGCACCTGGCCATGGCTGCTGCGTACCGCCCACCTCATGGAGGGCGAGCCGAAAGCGGCCGAGGAGCTGGCCCGCGGCACGCTGGCGCAGACGTACGCCCTGCGGCGGAGGATCCCGCGCGGCGACGCGGACTTCCATGTGCGACGCGCGCTGGTGCGCCGTCACCTGCGCCTGGCCGGGCGCCGAGGGCCGCACACCGTGCGGTCCGCCCCGCTGCTGCGGGCGCTGGCGCAGCTGCCCGCGCGCCAGCGCGTGGCGCTGGTCCTGCGTCACGGCGAAGGACTGGGCAACGCGGAGAGCGCCCAGGTGCTGGGCTGTTCGCCCCGAGCCCTCACCTCGCTCCTCAGGCGCGGCCTGGCCGCCCTCGAGGACGCGTTCCCCACCGGGGCGGGAGGACCTGTGAGTCATGTCGGCCGCACGCACGAGACCTGGGTCCGAGCGGCGTTCGACGCCGCGGTCGGCGACCTCGGACCCTGGCCCCCCGTCCCGCTGTCGGAGGTTCTGCGCGTGGGCCGGGTCCGGCGCCGCAGACGTCGTACGGCGATGCTGGTGATCGGCTCGGTGCTGCTGCTCGTGCCCTCGGTGGCCGTCGCCTCCGCGGACCTGGCCCTGCCCGGCGGGACGGGACCGTCCGTGCCCGGCGAGCCCGCGCCGTCCGGCAGTGTGCGGGTGGTGGCGGCCGGGGAGCGGGTGAGGCCGTTGCCCGGCGCCGAGATGTGGCTGACCAGGGGCGAGGCGAGATGGTCCACGCCGAACGGGACACAGGTCCTCGACCCGGGCGACGGACCGGCCCTCGGCCTGCGCACGGAGACCGTGGACGGCTCTCTGCTGCTCACCGGTGTCTACCGGGCCGGCCGGCCGGCGGCTCGTGTCGAGCTGGAGACCGTGTCCGGCGCCACCGCCGGCACACTGCTCACGCTGTCGGGAGACCCCGGCTGGATGGGCTGGTACGCCACCGTCGGTCAGCCCGCGGACCAGCGGGCGTGGCAGCGTTTGCGCGTCATCGTGTACGCCTCGGACGGCACCGTCCTGGCCCGTGCCGGAGTGGACGGATGAGCCGCCACCGGCACGCGCCGTCCCGCCGTCCGCGCTGGCTGATCCGTGCCCGCCGGAGCCGGGGGCGCCGGCTGCGAAGGGCGCTCGTCGCCCTCGTCGGGCTCGTGATCGCGGGCTGCGGTGCGGTCGTCGTCGCCTACCTGATGACGGACATCCCCGAACCTCACCCCGAGACGGCCGTCCAGAGCACCGTGTTCCTCGACATGAACGGGGACTACCTGGGACGACGCGGCCCGGTGGACCGCCAGGAAGTGCGGCTGTCGCAGGTCCCGCGGCAGGTGCAGGACGCTGTGATCGCCGCGGAGAACCGCTCCTTCCGCTCCGACTCGGGCATCTCACCCACCGCGCTCGTGCGTGCCGCGGTCTCGACGCTGAGCGGTGGCGGGCGCCAGGGCGGCTCGACGATCACCCAGCAGTACGTCAAGAACGCGCTGCTGAGCCCCGAGCAGTCGCTCGGCCGCAAGGCCCGTGAGGCGTTGATCGCGGTCAAGCTGGACCGCACTCGCGGCAAGGACGAGATCCTGGAGGGCTACCTCAACACCGTGTACTTCGGGCGCGGTGCGGCAGGCATCCAGTCCGCGGCACGCAACTACTTCGGGGTCGACGCGCGCGACCTGACGCTGGCTCAGGGCGCGGCGCTCGCGGCGGTCATCAACCTGCCCTCGTACTACGAGCGAGCGGGCGCCGACGCGGAGGTGACCTCGGCGCTGCGCGAGCGCTGGGAGTGGGTCCTGGACGGGATGCGCGGCTCCGGCCTGATCTCGGCCGGCCAGCGTGCCGGCGCGCAGTTCCCGGCGTTCCGTTTCTATCCGCCGGGCGAGACGGAGGGGCAGCGCCAGTATCTGATCGACGCGGCCGCTGCGGAAGTCGCCGAGCGGCTGGACATCAGCCAGGAGGAACTGGCGCGGGGAGGCTACACGGTCCGTACGACGTTCGACCTGGCGGCACAGGACGCGACGACGGAGCGTGTGCGCGAGGCGCCCCGGGCCCGGCCGGGAACACGGCTGCGCGCCGCCGTGGTGGCGATGGTGCCGCGGGACGGCGCGGTGCGAGTGCTGTACGGGGGCGAGGACTACGCGAAGCAGCCGTTCAACATCGCCGTGTCGGGTGCGGTGGAGGCGGGCACGGCCCTCGGCCCGGTGGAACCCCTGACGGCGGACGGTCCCTTGGCGTCCCTGCGTGACACGGCCGCGCCCTCACCGATGCGTCTGGCCTCCGCGTACGCGGCGCTCGGGGCGGACAGGACCTATGCCGAGCCCTACACCGTCTCCGGCGTCACCCGGGCCGGCCGAACGCTGCACACCGCACGGCCCGAACGTGTCCCGCTGCCGTCCGCCACCACGGGAGGGGGCGTGGCGACCACCGCGCCGCGCCCGCCGGGCCGGTCACCTCTGCTCAGCCTGGAGGGCGGAGCGGGCACCGGTCCCGGCGCCCGCACCCTCTGGCACACGGTGACGGACACGCGATTGTCGGTCACCGTGTCGCTGTTCGCCGAGCGTCCGGCGCAGGGTGACCGGCCCTCCCGCCCGGCCCTGTTGGTCGACGGAGCCGGAGAGTTCGCGCAGTCGACGGCCGAGGCGGTGCGCAGCCGGCTCTCACGTTCCTAGACCGGTCACACCGACGGTGAAGGGGCAAGGCGCGGGGCGGTCTTCTCCGCGAGGGCGGCGACGGCTTCGCGGTACTGCGCGGCGAGTTCCGCGACGAGTTCGCCGGCCGTCGCGATCTGCGTGATGGCGCCGATGCCCTGCCCCGAGCCCCAGATGTCCTTCCACGCCTTGGCGCTGCCTGCGCCCGCCGTGCCGAAGTCCATGGCGGAGGAATGGGACTCGGGCAGGTCGTCGGGGTCGAGCCCGGCGGCGGTGATGCTGCCGCGCAGGTAGTTGCCGTGCACGCCGGTGAACAGGTTGCTGTACACGATGTCCTTGGCGGTGCTGTCGACGATCATCCTCTTGTAGGCGGCCGGATTGTTGGCCTCGATCGTCGAGAGGAACGCCGATCCGACGTAGGCGAGGTCCGCGCCGGCCGCCAGAGCGGCCAGGACCGAACGGCCGTGAGCGATGGCCCCGGACATCAGAAGAGGCCCGTCGAACCACCGTCGGATCTCCTGCACGAGAGCGAAGGGCGACTGGGTTCCCGCGTGCCCGCCCGCGCCGGCGGCCACGGCGATGAGGCCGTCGGCCCCCTTCTCGATGGCCTTGTGGGCGAACTCGTCGGTGGTGACGTCGTGCAGGACTATGCCGCCGTAGCCGTGTACCGCTTCGTTGATCTCGGGCCGAGCCCCCAATGACGTGATCACGATGGGAACCCGGTGCTTCACGATGACGTCCATGTCGTGATCGAGCCGGTCATTGGAGCGGTGCACGATCTGATTCACCGCGTACGGCGCGACGACGGCGTCCGGATGTGCGGCCGCGTGGGCGGCGGTCTCCTCGGTGATGCGGGCCAGCCAGTCGTCGAGGAGTGACGCCGGCCGGGCGTTGAGGGCGGGGAACGAGCCGATCACACCGGCTTGGCACTGGGCGATGACCAGCTCGGGACCCGAGGCGATGAACAGGGGCGAGCCCACCACGGGGAGCGTGAGGGGGCCGGAAAGAGCGGGCGGCAGCGGCATGGCGGATCCTTCGGACGCGTGGGCGGGGGGTTCATCGGTCATCAACCATGAGCAATGTGCCGGGCACCAAGCCTCGGCACTCCGGCTCGATGTCCGCTCCCCGAACGAGTGGAGGAAGCGCCGCAGCCTCGGGAAGTGCGGTGCGGGCCGGTACCCGGCAGGGCCGGAGACCGACAGCACATCACACCCGGTCCGTCAAATCATGAGTGAAATCAGTTGTGATCGAAAAATGACGGACGTCGGCCGCCGTGCCGATACTCCCCTGAGCAAGGGAGGCAGCGGTGGACATCAGAGACCTTCGCTACGCGGTCACGCTCGCCGAGGAACTCCACTTCGGCCGTGCGGCGCGACGTCACTACATCAGCGCCCAGCCCTTCGGCCGCCGTATCCAACGCCTTGAGCGCGACGTCGGCGCCCTGCTGTTCGAGCGCACGAGCAGACGGGTCGCCCTCACCGCGGCCGGTGAACGGTTCATCGCCCAGGCGCGGTCCGTTCTCGCCACCATCGAGGCCCTGCCGGACCTCCATCACCCCCAGGACGAGCAAGGACCCACCCTCACCCTCGGCGTTCTCGGTTTCGGACTCGCCGAACTCTGGCCCCGCTTCGTCGACCTCCTGCGCGACCGCCTGCCCGCGGGTGTCTTCGTCTACCAGGACCTCGACTTCGTCGACCAGTACGACGCGGTCCTTGAAGAGCACGTGGACGCCGCGATAGTGCACTACACGGGCCCCGTCGAGGGCCTGACCTTCGAACGGGTGCTCATCAGCCCCCGGGTGGCCGTCGTCCCGGCACGATCGGAACTCGCGGGCGCCGAATACCTCTCCTGCGCCGACCTCGACGACCAGCGGTGGGTGCCCGTCGCCCGGTCCCGGGCCGGCAAGTCCGCGTGGGCCGGCCCATGGGGCGCGGACCCCTCCGACACCCCGTGCGTACGCACTCCCGCGGCACTGCCGGCCGCCGTCGCGGCAACGGGCGGCCTGTCGATGCACGCCGCCGCCGCGGCCCGCTTCTACCCGCACCCCGACGTGCACTTCGTACCCATGGCGGGGTCGCCGTGCGAGATCGCCCTCGCCACCCGCACCTCGGACCGGCGACCGGCGACGCAGGCCGTTCGGGAGTCCGCCCGGCTCCTGCCGCGGCTGCCCGGCACGTTGACGGACCTGTCGCGGCCGGATTCGTAGGCCGGAGCCGTCCATCGCAACTCTTTTCACTGATGATGCCGCGGTCAGCGCGTGGTGTTCTTGCCGTTCCTCGTCACGCGCAATGGAAGGGACACCTGATGGAAGGCCACGAAGCCTCTCTCACCACGGTGGCCGACGGCGTCCACGCCTGGGTGCAGCCGGACGGATCCTGGTGGGTCAACAACGCCGGCGTGATCGAGACCGGCGACGGGGTGATCCTCGTCGACACGTGCGCCACGGAGGCACGCACCCGTTCCCTGCTCGCCGCGGTCGACTCGGTGAGCCGTGGCGGGCCGATCCTGGCGGCGATCAACACGCACGCCCACGGGGACCACACCTACGGCAACAGCCTGCTGCCACAGGAAACGATGATCATCGCGCACGAGCACACGCGCACCGGCATGAGCCAGGACACGCTCCTGGACGACTGCCCGCCCATCTGGTCGCCGATGCCCGACTGGGGAAGCGTCACGCGCCGTCTGCCGGTCCTGACCACCGGCGACGCGCTCACCCTCCACCACGGCGGCGTCCGGGTCGAGGCGCGCCATCCCGGCTACCCCGCCCACACCGCGGGCGACCTCGTCGTATGGCTGCCCGATCAGCGCGTGCTGTTCACCGGCGACCTGCTGTTCCACCAGGTCACACCGCTGACCCTGTCGGGTGTGCTCGACGGCGCGCTGCGAGCGCTCGACTGGATCGCGCAGTTCGAGCCCGCCCGTGTCGTACCCGGGCACGGCCCCGTCATCGACGCGGGCGACCTTCCCGGCGTCCTCGAAACCCACCGCCGCTATTACGAGTTCGTGCGAACCAACGCGGACAAGGGGCGCGCCGAGGGCCTCCCGCCTCTCGCCGTCGCCCGCCGTGTCCCGCTCGGCGAGTTCGCGGGCCTGCCCGACGCCGAGCGGTTCGTGCTCAATCTCCACCGCGCGTACGCCGACCGGACGGGACTCGAGATCGACATCGAGCGGGCGTGGGGCGATGCGATCGCCCTCAACGGAGGACCCATGGTCACGCACGTGTGACCCGGCGGAGCGGGCCGCGTCGAAGAGACATCCATCGTCATCGGAAAGTGGGAGCTGTGGAGATACGCCGCATCAACACCCGAGGGAGCGGCCTGCGCACCGAGATCCGCGAGGACGCGGCAAGCCCGTGGCGCGTCGCGGAGGATCCCGGTCCCCTGGGGTACCGCTCCCCGTTCACCGCCGGGCACGAGGCGGACCACGCAGCGCGCGCCCAGGTACCGGAAGGCGGCCTGGCTCTGCCTTTCCAGCCCTTGTCCTTTCGCGACTTCATGTTCTACGAGCAGCACAACATCGACGCGGCGAAGGGCTTCACCCGCCAATTCCAGCCGCGTACGCACAAGTTCGGGGAGCTGGTGGAGAAGGTCACGCGCCGGACCTTCAAGCCCTACCTGCCCAAACCGCTCTGGTACAAAGAGCCGATCTACTACATGAGCAACGCCGTCACCTTCGTCCCGAGCGGCACCCCGATCTCCTTCCCCTCCTACTCCAGGGCACTGGACTACGAGCTCGAGATCGGATTCGTGCTGAACCGGCGGCTGCGCGACGCCGACCCCGAGCAGGCCGAGAGCGCGATCGGGGCGTTCGTCCTGCTGTGTGACTTCTCCGCGCGCGATGTCCAGATCCCGGAGATGAGGAGCGGTTTCGGGCCCCAGAAGTCGAAGCACTTCGTCAGCTCCCTGTCCGAGACCGCCGTCACACCCGAAGCCGTCCTTCCCGTCTGGCGCAAGCTCACGGGCAGTGTCCGCATCAACGGCGCCCTCGTCGCCGCACCGAGTGCCGAAGGCGCCCGATACAGCCTCGGCGAGGCCATCGCGCACGCCTCCAGGAGCGAGGACCTCCTGCCCGGTGAGCTGTTCGGCACCGGCACCCTCCCCGGAGGCAGCGGCATGGAGAAGGGCGTCCGGCTGCGGCCCGGCGACCGGTTGGAACTCGAACTCCCCGGCGTCGGCCGGATCCGGCACGACATCCGGTGATCACCGCTGCCATGGCGACCGCGGCCGTCTGCGTCCTGACCGCCGCGAGCCCGGCGCCGCCCTCCTCCCCCTCGCACGGTTCCCCGATCACACCCACCGCGCCCTCGGCCGGCAGCGGATCTGCCCCGTCGGCCACCGGGTCCCCCATGCCGTGACCCGCCCGAGCACGCTCCCTGCCCCTGTCCGCGCAGCCCTTCACGCGCTCCCCGGCCGCCGTGGCACACCGGTTCGGGTACCCGCGGGGCGCCACCCCGCCGCGCCCCGCACCCGCAAGCGCTCCCGGTGGGACGCGGCGCCTCATCTCCTCGCGCTCACGCTGTTCGCCGCGTACGCGACCCACTCCGTACTGCGCTACCACCGTATGGAGACCCGTTCCTGGGACCTGGGCATATTCGAGCAGGCCGTTCGCGCGTACGCGCGGCTTGAGGCCCCGGTCGTCGATCTGAAGGGTCCCGGCACCAATGTCCTCGGGGACCACTTCAGCCCGGTCACCGCGCTGATCGCCCCCGCCTACCGGCTGTTCCCCACGCCCGTCACGCTGCTCGTCGTCCAGGCGGCGCTCTTCGCGCTCGCCGCCGTCCCGGTCACCCGTGCGGCGAGCCGTCTGCTGGGCCGGGCCCAGGGCCTGGCGGTCGGTGTGGCGTACGGACTGTCGTGGGGAATCCAGCAGGCGGTCGACTTCGACTTCCACGAGATCTGCTTCGCCGTACCGTTGATCGCGTTCGCTCTGGCGGCGCTGCTGCGCCGGCGGTGGCGTGCCGCCCTGCTGTGGGCGGCGCCGCTCGTCCTGGTCAAGGAGGATCTCGGGATCACGCTGTCCGCGATCGCCGTGGTGGTGGCGTGGCGGGCCCGCCGGGAGCCGTCCGGAGCCGCCGTGTACGCACTCGGCGTCGCCGCGCTCGGGGTGCTCGCCACGGTCCTCACCCTCACCGTCGTCATTCCCGCCTTCAACGCCTCGGGCGGTTACGACTACTGGTCCAAAGTCGACGGCGGACCGTCCCCGTTCGCCGGCGCCGACGTCAAACTGCGCACCCTGGCCTGGCTGTTGCTGCCCACCACCGGTCTGCTGGCCCTGCGTTCCCCGCTCGTGCTGGCCGGTGTTCCCACACTCGGCTGGCGTCTGCTGTCCGGGGAGGAGCACTACTGGTCCACCGACTGGCACTACAACGCGGTGCTGATGCCGGTTCTCCTCCTCGCCCTGGTGGACGCCGTCGCGCTCAGCCGGCGCAGCCCGCGCCCCTGGCTGCGCGCGTACGCCGACCGGCTCCCGGCGTGTGCCGCGGCGGTGGCGCTCGCCCTGACCACCGCGCAGCCCCTGTCGGCCCTCACCGAGTCCGCGGCCTACCGCAAACCCGCGCGTGCCGTCGCCGTCGAGGACCTCCTGTCCCGCATCCCCGACGGCGCGAGTGTCGAGTCCGACGTGGGTCCCATCAGCCGCCTGGCCGGCCGGTGCCGTGTCCTGTGGCTGGGCGACACCCGGGGCGTCACCCCGGACTGGATCGCCTTCGACAACAGCTCCGACAGGGTGAAGGACCCGCTCGCCTACGCACGCCGGCTCCATCCGGGCGCGACCTACGACTTCTCCGGTGAGGCGGGCGGTTATCTGCTGCTGGAACGCGCGGACCGCGGCTGAGACCCGGGGCGCGGACGTTCGCCGAGTGGCCCGCTCCTGCGCACGCCCTTCGTCGTGGCCGTCAGGGGCGGGTCGAGGGGCGGGGGGCGCGCCGTCGCCGGGGGTGGGGGGCCTGGAGGTCGATGCGCCGGGGGCCGGGGTCGGGCAGCGGCCGGAAGGGCAGGTCACCGGAGTAGCCCACGGCGAGGGTGAGCTGGCGGGCGGCCAGACGCCTGGCGTCGGCGAGGGTGAGCCCGCCCGTCTCCGTGATCAGCCGGTGCGTCAGGCCCTCCAGGAGGGCCATGGCGATGGTCGCGACCTCGGCCGGGTCGCAGTCGCTGAAGTCCCCGCCCCGCAGCCCGGCATCGATGACGGCGGCGAGCGGTTCGAGCAGCCGCTTGCGGAACTCGGCGAGCCTGCCGCTCATCTCCGCGGATCCGGCGGAGCGGATCTTCAGTTCCGCCCACAGACGGCATTCGAGGACGTCGTCGTGGGTGAGGGGGAGCCCGAAGTCGATGAGATCGGCCAGGCGCTCGGCGGGGCGGTCACGATGCGACTGGCGGCTGCGGCGCTGGAGGCGGGCTTCCTCCCTGGTGAGCGAGTACGCCAGCGCGTCGGTGAGCAGCCGCTCTCGGGAGTCGAAGTGGTAGTGCACCAGCGCGTTGGAGACACCGGCACGGCGGGCGATGTCGGCCAGCCGTACACCGTCGAAACCGTCCCGGGCGATCAGCTCGACGGCGGCCTGGAGGATGCCGTCCCTGGCCCCGCGCGTCCTGGTCCCGGTCTCTTCGCCGGCCGCGGCGCCGGCGCCCACCGTCTCGTCGTCCACGGGATCGGATCCTGTCACAGCCCCTTGCCTCTCCACACGCCCTGACCTTAATGTCAGGACCGTCTCCTGACTTTAACATCAGGAGATGCCTTCGGGGAGCTAGGAGAGCCTCAATGAGCCGCAACGCGACGATGTTCGGCCCAGACACATTCCTCGGGGTGGACCCCTGCACGCTGGACGATGCCGCCACGTACGAGGGCGCCGACGTGGTGATCGTCAACGCGCCGTCCGACGCGCCCGCCGGGGCCCGACCGGCGTTGCCGCTGCGGATCGACGCGCTGCGGCAGCTGCGGGTGCTCGACGCCGGGGACGTGGGGAGTGCGGCGGCCGTGGCGGACGCGGTGACGAGGGTCGCGACGGCGGGCGCCGTGCCGTTCGTCCTGGGCGCGCACGGCACGATCGCCCTGTCGGACATCACCGGTGTGGCGCTGCGCCACGCGACGGGCCGGATCGCGGTCATTCACATCGAGGCGCACGCGGAGAACGCGGACATCCACCCGGGGCACCCGCACGGCCCCGGCCGGCCGACGGACCGCCTGCTGGAGTCGGGCGCCGTACGCGCGGACCGACTCGTGGCGATCGGGCCGTGCGGCAGCCGGCCGGGACCAGGGACACAGCCGCCCGCCCAGGGGGTGCGCCGCTACGCGCCGACCGAGATCGCCGGCCGCGGCCTCGACGCGTGCGTGGACGAGGCGACGGCCACCGCCGCCCGTGACTGCGACGGTGTCTTCCTCGCGGTCGACCTTCATGCGAGCGGGCCGTGCGCGGCCCGAGGCACGGATTCCCGCGGGGGCCTGACCACCCGTCAATTCCTGCACGCGGTACGCCGGCTGGCGGGCGAGCTGCCGCTCGTGGGGCTGGACGTCGTCGAGGTCTCCGGGCCGCACGACTACCCGGACGTCACCGCGTTCCTCGGCCGGCGCGTCGTGCTGGAAGCCCTCTCCGGCATGGCGTCCCGCCGACGCGGCGACACCTGGCGACCCGCCCGCCCGCTGCTGGTGGGGCGGGGGACGACCGTCTGACGGACTCTCGAATGCCACGCCGCCGGGGCGAGTACCGGCACGGCCAAGTGCTCAAGTACCGCGATCGGTCGGTTCGCAGTGCCGGGATCCGTGTGTCTCATGGAGGGCATGACTGAGAACGAGCATCTCGCGGGCCTCACCGTGTACGAGGCCGCCGACGCGATGCCCGATGTTCCCGCACTGCTGGAACGGGCCCGGGCACTGGCGGCGATCGCCGTGATCATGCAGGACGAGTGGAACGAGCGGTATGAGATCGGGGCGTCGCAGTGCACGGACAGGGGCGGTGTCGTGCTGCGGGGCTGGACACAGAGCCGAGGAGTTCAGGTTCACTTCCATGATGAAGCGGGCACCGTGGTCTTCCTGTGGGACGTCGACGCCGACTTCCTGCCGGAGAACCTGCCCCGCGCTTGGGAGGCGATCCTTGCGCAAGTGCCGAAGGACCTGCGCCCATGTCTGTGGAACGCTGACACGGTGCATTCCGACACGGACCTCCCGTGGATCAATGCCGTGATGTGGCGGCTTCCGGGAGACACCGCCTGGCGCACGGCTGACCTCACGGATGCAGCCTTGTCGGGTGGGTTGGATTGGGAAGACGCGGGTCTTGGAGCATGTATGGGCGAATCCGACGGAGCCCACAACGTGCTGACCGACCTGATCGCCCCGTCGCCCGCAACGGTGATGCTGGAGAGCGGGCTGGGGGTCGAGAAGGCGTCACTCGCGATCGCCGGCGCCGTCCGGCACGTTCTGGCCCTGCGGCCGCTGACGGAGGACATCGTCCGGACCCTGAACCCCGAGGTGTCACTGGCCGACGTGGCCGAGGAGATCGCGGCGACGGGCCACCGCCCCGTTCAGCCGGGCGACGCCCGGCCGCTGGACCGGGGAGAGGGGGAAGGGGACCCACTGGTGATGGGGTCCCGGCATGACCCCCCATTCATGATCGGACATCTCCTGCCGGAGGCGGACGGGGAGGGGTTCCACCGGGTTCTCGTCCACCACTCGGGCAAGGCCCTCACAGCCGAGGGAACGGCTGTGGTGCAAAGCGAACTGCACGACGGCGACAGCCAGAAATGGCTTCTTCAGACGCTCGGCCAGGGCCCTCGACTCCGGGTCGTTGCGAAGGAGTCCGGGCTCGCGCTGCAGGCGGGCTCAGGGCCGGGGGAGCCGGCCCTGCTGGCCGAACCGCACGACGGGGACGAGCAGATCTTCCGTTGGGAGAGCCGCTACGGCTACGGCCATTGGGCTTTCCTGGAGAATCCCGCCACCGGACTGTCCGTCACCATCCGGCCACGGCCCGCCTGATCGGTCCGCTCCGCCCCGCTCAAGGGTGCGAGGAGCCGCCGTCGACGGCGATGACCTGCCCGGTGATGTAGGAGGACTCCGCGGATCCGAGGAAAGCGACCACCGCCGCGACCTCCGCGGGCCGGGCGAGACGGCGCAGCGGGATCTGTTCTAGCCAGCCGTCCACCACGTCACCGGGCACGGCGGCCAGCATCGGCGTGTCCACCGGCCCCGGCGCGACCGCGTTCGCGCGCACCCCGTGGCGGGCCTGCTCAAGGGCGATGGTGCGGGTCAGCCCGACCACACCCGCCTTCGCCGCGCTGTAGTTGGCCTGGCCGAAGGAGCCGTGGCGGCCCTCCGAGGACAGGTTCACGATCGCTCCGCCCGACTCGCGCAGCAGCGGCAGGAACGCCTGGCAGCCCAGCCAGGTACCCGTCAGATGCACGTCCAGGACCTGCCCCCAGTCGGCGTCCGTGAGTTTCTCCACCGTCCGGTCGCGTGTGATGCCCGCGTTGTTGACGAGCAGGTCGAGCCCGGCCTCCCGGTCGCGGACCTCCTGGACCACCCGGGACCAGTCCGCACGCCTCGACACATCGAGCCCCACCGCACGGGAGCCGGTCGCGGGACCCCCGACGGCCGCGTTCGCCGCCTGCGCCGCCGCGAGGTCGCGGTCGGCGAGGAGAACCATCCAGCCGTCCGAGACGAGCCGGTCGGCCACGGCGAGACCGATACCGGATCCCGCCCCCGTCACCAGGGCCACGCGCCGCCGGGAGCCGGGCGTCGCGCGGGCCTCGCCCGCGGGGCCGGCGCTCATCGTCCCTCCTGCGGACGCCGCTCCACCAGCCAGACGTCGCTGCCCTGCTGGACCACGACGCCTTCCTGGTTGCGGACCTCTATGTCGGCGGTGACGACGCCCGTGCCGCGGTCGGAGGCACGCTCGCGGGCCTCGGCGATCGTCCAGGTCGCGGTGACCGTGTCGCCGGGCCTGACCGGGGCCACGAAACGCCGGGTGGTCTGCAGCCAGGCGACCACCTGGAGGCTGGCGAGCATGGGGGTGTGCAGCGCGTACGACATCGACGCGACCAGCATCCCGTGGGCGAAACGGGAGCCGAAGGGATGGTTCGCCCTGCTCCAGGCGTCGTCGACATGCATCGGCGCGTAGTCGCCGGACAGGCCCGCGAAGGTGACGATGTCAGCCTCGGTGACGGTCCGTCCGGCCGTGCTGAACGACGTACCCGCAGGCAGGTCCTCCAGATGGCGCGGGACCTTGATCTCCACGGTACGGGTTTCCTTTCGTGTCGCGTGACGGGCAGCGGCGGCGGCGCTGCCCGTCACCGGTCGAGTTCGAACAGGGGGAGGTGACAGCCGCCGGCCACCGGCTTCCACACGAGCCGGACACGGTCCCCGACGGCGGCCGTCTCACGGTCCGGGCCGACGATGTCGGACAGGAAGCGCACGCCGTCGTCGAGGTCGACGAAGGCCACGACGTACGGGCAGTCCTGCGGGGTCATCACTTCGAACGGGCGGTGATGGACCGAGACGGCGTGCACGCTGCCGCGGCCGGTCGACTCCTCCCAGACGAAGTCCTGCGCCAGGCAGTGCGGGCAGGCCTCCCGCGGGTGGTGGATCAACTGCCCGCAGGCCCGGCAGCGTTGCAGCAGCAGTCTCCTGGACCGGGTGGCGTCCCAGTACGGCGCCGTGCCCGGCCGCTCGGGGGGAAGGAAATCGCTCTGGCTCACAGGGTGTCCTCCGTGCCCAGGACGACCGTGGAGGTCGCCGACAGAATCTCGCCGGTGCCGTGCGCCACGGCGATGTCCGGCGCGTCCAGCTGGCGTTCACCGGCCTCACCGCGCAGTTGGCGCACCGCCTCCGTCAGCAGGAAGATCCCGTACATGCCGGGGTGCGTGTAGCACAGTCCGCCGCCGTTGGTGTTCATCGGCAGCGCGCCTCCCGGCGCCGTCCCGCCGTCCGCGACGAACTGCGCGGCCTCGCCCTTGGCGAAGAAGCCGAGGTCCTCCAGATGAAGCAGCGCCGTGATGGTGAAGGAGTCGTACGCCATCAGCAGGTCGACGTCCCGGTGGGCGATGCCCGCCGCACCGAACGCGCGGGGCCCGGACACCGCGCCCGGTGTCAGCGTCAGGTCCGGCATCGCGTGGATCATCCGGTGCGAGTGCGCGGTGGCCGCGCCCAGGACGTACACGGGCGGCTTTCGCAGGTCGCGGGCCCGTTCCGCGGACGTGACCACGACCGCTCCCGCCCCGTCCGTGACCAGGCAGCAGTCCAGTAGACGCAGCGGCGTGCAGACCTGGGCCGAGGAGAGCACGTCGTCGACCGTGATCGGCTCCCGCAGCCTGGCGCGCGGGTTCATCGCGGCCCATCGCCGGGTGTTCACCGCGATGGCGGCGAGCTGTTCCGATGTGGTGCCGTACCTGCTCATGTGCCGGTTCGCCGCCAGGGCGTAGGAGCCGATCAGGCCCAGCCCGTAGGGGACCTCGAACTCGTCGCGCGGGCCTGGGGGATCGACCCAGCCGCCGCCCCCGCGGCGACGGTCTCCGCGCGGTGTCGCCGCGTAGACGATGAGGACCGTCTCCGCGAGCCCGGCCGCGATCGCGGCCGCCGCCTTCTCGACATAGAGCTCGAAGCTGGAGCCGCCGTTGTAGGTCGCCTCGCTGAACACCGGGGCGATGCCGAGGAATTCGGCCAGGTCGAGCGAGGAGTCCGTGTGCGCGACGCCGTCGACGTCCGCGAGGGTCAGGCCCGCGTCGTCCAGTGCCGCTTTGATCACGCGTGCTTCGAGCGCCCGGCCCCATGCGTCGAGTTCTCCGGTGGGCGACGCCTCCTCGGCGATTCCGACGACGGCGGCGGCACCGCGCATCGTTCGGTTCTGCGGCATGGCCGTTCCTGCCTTTCGGGTGGTGTGGTGATGACGGGATGCGAAAGTGATCGGGCCAGGGGAGGGCCGTGGGTCGACGGCGGTGGCTAGCCGGCGGGTGCGGACTTGGGGTTCACGGGGAACGCGTCCACGGCGGAGTCGCCGAGCTTCCACTTCGTCATGATCCGGTCGTACTCGCCGGACTTCCTCAGCTCCCGAAGCGCCGCCGAGACGGCCTCGGCCAGGTCCTTCGACTCCTTGGCCACCGTGATCCCCATCGGGAACACCCCGGGCAGCCGGCCGTGCACCTTCACGTCCGCCTTCAGCTTCCCGACGACGTAGTCGGCGTTGACGTTGGTCACCAGCGCGGTGTCGGCGCGATTGCTCGTCACCGCGAGCAGCGCGTTGTTGGCGTTCTCGAACTGCTTGATGTCGAGAGCGGGCTCACCGCCGGCCCGGCATTCGCGCGAGGCGTCCTTGAGCAGCGGGATCTCGGTGGAGCCCTGCGGAATGGTCACGCTCATGCCGCACAGCGCCGCGTACGAGTTCAGCTCCGGGCCCTGGTGGGCCACCGGGACCAGCATCTGATCGAAGGCCTCGGCGTACTGCACCATGGTGACCGACTTGAACTTGTCCTCGGTGATGTACATGCCGGCGATCGACGCGTCGAACCGGCCCGCGGCCAGGCCGGGGATGATCCCGGAGAACGAGCCGCGCTTCCACTCGACCTTGACGCCCATCTCCTCGGCGACGGCGTTCATCAGGTCGACGTCCGAGCCGACCATCCGGCCCGAGCCGTCGATGGACTCCAGCGGCGGATAGGTCGGATCGGTCATCACACGCAGGGTCTTGCTCTTGGCGATGTCGTCCGGCAGCAGGGCGACGACCTCGGGGTTGCCGGCGGGAGCGGAGTCGTCGGCCACGAGGTCCGAGCCGCAGGCGCTCAGGGCCGTCGCACAGAGCAGGACGAGACAGAGGGACTTCACGGATCTGGCCATGGGGCGGTTCCTTGGGGGCGCGGTGGTACGAGGCGGGGTGGTGGCCAAAGGGCCGGTGTTCAGTGCAGAACGTGGGACAGGAACGCCTTGGTGCGCTCCTCGCGCGGCGCGTCCAGTACGGCGGCGGGAGTGCCCTCCTCGACCACGACGCCGCCGTCCATGAACACGACGCGGTCGGCGACCTCACGCGCGAAGCCGATCTCATGGGTGACGACGATCATCGTCAGTCCGTCGTGGGCGAGGCCCCGCATGACGCCGAGCACCTCGCCGACGAGTTCGGGGTCGAGCGCCGAGGTGGGCTCGTCGAACAGGACCACGTCGGGCTTCATCGCCAGGGTCCGCGCGATGGCGACGCGTTGCTGCTGGCCCCCGGACAGCTGGTCCGGGTAGGCGTCCTTCTTCTCCGCGAGGCCGACCCGCCGCAGGAGTTCAACCGCCTCCGCCTCGACGACGGACCGTTTGCGCCGGTGGACACGCACCGGCGCCTCCACGACATTCTCCAGGACCGTCATGTGCGAGAAGAGGTTGAAACGCTGGAACACCATGCCGACGGCGGTCCGCTGCCTGCAGACCCTGCGCTCGCTCAACTCGCGCAGCACACCGCCCGATTCCTCGTAGCCGATGGTGTGGTCGCCGACGACGACGATGCCGTCGTCGACCTTCTCCAGATGGTTGATGCAGCGCAGCAGCGTCGACTTGCCCGAGCCGGACGGTCCGAGCACACAGACGACCTCGCCGCGCCCGACGCGCAGACTGACCCCATTGAGGATCTTCAGGGAGCCGTACCGCTTGTGGACGCCGCGTACCCGCACGATCGTGTCCGGCGGTGTCGTGGACGTGGTCATCAGGACCCTCCTTCGGCCCGGCGCGGCGCGCGCTTCGGTCTGCGGACCTGCACGCCCTTGGAGTAGCGCTTCTCCAGGAAGTACTGGCCGACGCTGAGGACCGAGGTCAGCGCGAGGTACCAGACGCTCGCCACGATCAGCAGCGGGATGGTCTGGAAGTTGCTGGCGTAGATCTGCTGCACGGAGTACATGAGGTCGGCGACCGCGAGGACGCTCACCAGCGAGGTGGTCTTGAGCATGTTCACGATCTCGTTCGCGGTGGGCGGGATGATCAGCCGCATGGCCTGCGGCAGCACGATCCGGCGCAGCACCAGACCCGGCGACATCCCCAGCGCCCGCGCCGCCTCGATCTGGCCCCGGTCGACCGAGCGCATGCCGGCCCGCACGATCTCGCTCATGAACGCGGCCTCGTTCAGGCCCAGTCCGATGATCGCGGCGGCGACCGGGGTGATCAGGGCGTTGGTGTTCAGGTCGACGACGGAGAAGACGCCGGGCACGCCCACCCCGATCGTCGGGAACAGTGCGGCGAGGTTGTAGAAGAACACCAGCAGGACCAGCAGCGGCACTCCGCGGAAGAACCAGATGTAGGCCGCGGCCAGCCCCGAGATGATGAAGTTCTCCGAACTGCGCATCACCGCGAGGACGATGCCGAGCAGGATGCCGATCGCCATCGAGACGACCGTCAGCCACAGCGTGAGGACCAGGCCGTCCAGCACGGGTCCGGAGAACAGGTAGGTGCCGATCACGTCCCAGCCGAACCGCTCGTTGCGGGACAGCAGGTAGGCCGACCACAGGGCGGCGGCCAGCAGGGACACGGCGAAGCCGGTACGCCACGGGTGCCGTCGCGCGGCGACGGGCGGGAGCTCGGATTCCGGTCCGCGCCGGAGAGCCTCGACGACGGAGGTCACCGCGCGCCGTCTTCGGTCGTCGCCTCGCCGGCCCGGCCGACCGTCGGCAGCTGGTAGCACAGCCAGGTGGCCGTCATCCCGGGACGGTCGGCGCCCTCGTGTTCGAGCACGCACTCGAAGACGATCAGGTAGCCGTCGTGCTTCGGTTCCACCCGGGCCACGGTCGTGCGGAAGCGCAGCGGCCGGCCGGCCACCATCGGGGAGACGAAGCGGACCCGGTCGAGGCCGTAGTTCAGGCCGTGGGTCGAGTTCATGTCCCAGTTGATGTACTTGCTGATGAAGTGGTCGAGCAGGCCGAGCAGATGGAAACCTTCGAGCAGGCCGTCGGGGTAGAGCAGCCGGTCCTCGGGCGTCATGAACTCGTCGATCATCGTGGCCTCTTCGAACAGCCCTCGAAGCCGGGTGTCGACGCTGATGTAGGGGCTCTCTATCGTCTGCCCGAGCAGGCCGGGGATGTCCTCCAGCCGGACCTCGTTCGTGGTCAGCATGGGTTCTGGTCCTCTCTGCGAACGATGGCGTCGACGGCCCAGAAGTCCTGCGCGGCCGTCATCAGCGGGTTGATCTCGACTTCCTGCAGGGTGTGGTCCTCGGCGAACGCCCGGCTGAAGGCCGCGATCCGGGCCGCGAGCCGTGCGACGTCGACTCCCTTGGAGCCGCGGTAGCCGTGCAGCAGCGGCGCGATCCCCAGCGAGTCGAGGAGCGCGACGGCCTCGTCGTCGGTGAGCGGGGCGGCGAAGGTCCGCACGTCCCGCAGCAGTTCGGCCAGTACGCCGCCGGCGCCCACCGTGACCACCGGTCCGACGGCGGGGTCCCGGCGGGCGCTGAGCAGAAGTTCGGGGCCGTCGGCCGCGACCTGCTCCATGACGATGACTCCCTCGGCCGCGTGATCGCCGGCCGAGGCGAACCGCTGAAGCATCGCGCGCGCCTCCGCCCAGGCCCGGTCACCGGGCACGTTCGTGCGTACGCCCCCGATGTCCGACTTGTGGTGCACGCCGGCGATGACGATCTTGAGCACCACGTTCGGGGCGGTGAACGTGAGGGCGCCCGCGTCGTCGGCCTGAAGCTCGCGCGCGCTCAGGAACCGGCGGGCCGGCACCGGCAGGCCCAGTTCTGCGACGGCCGCGAGACTCTCGAACTCGGGCAGGGCCGCCGAGGGCCGGCTGTCGTGGCCGGTGTGCGGCTGCTCGGCCGCCCCCGTACCGGCGCCTGGCGGGCCGCTCGCTTCCCGGCCGGCGCCCGGCGAGGCGCTCGCGGCCAGCGCCCGCCCTGCGATCCGTGGCGTGCGCACCACAGGGATGCCCTCGTCCAGGAAGGCCCGGACGATCGCCTCGTCGGCATCGCCGTAGGGCGAGTAGACGAAGATCGGGATCCCGGTCGCCTTGCTGACTCCGCCGAGAGCCCGTGCCTCGCCGACGACGGAGGAGAACTCACGCGATCCGGCCTCGTCCTTGTAGAGACCGAATTTCAGTACGGCTCCGATGTCGTCCCGCACCACGATGTCCGCGAGGTCGCCCCACAGCGAACCGTCTCCGTCGTCGTCGATGACGGCGTCCACCGGATTGCCGACCGCGGCCAGCGGGTTCAGGGCCTCGCGCAGCGCCGCCTGCACACCGGGGCTGAATTCCGGGACCCGTAGTCCGGCCCGCTCGACCGCGTCGGCGGTGAGCGTGGCGAAGCCGCCGCCGTTGCCGATGACCGCGACCCGGTCGCTGCCGGCACGCGGCGCGATCGACAACGCCTCGATCAGCGGCATGAGTTGCGACTCGTCCTCGACCTCGATGACACCGGCCTGGGCGAGCAGACCGTCGTAGATCATCGACGGCGAGACGATCGCGGCGGTGTGCGAGACCGCCGAGCGTTGTCCCGAATCGGTCTGCGCCCCGCGCAGGACGAGGACCGGCTTGGTGCGGGCGGCGGCCTTGAGGGCGTCGACGAAGTGCCGCCCGCTCTCGTTCCTGATCCCCTCCAGGTAGACGGCGATCACGTCGACACCGGGATCGCTCGCGCAGTACTCGACGTACTCGTGGATCTCGATGTCGGCCTGGTTCTCGAAGCCGACCACGTTGCGGAACCCGAGCCCGCCGGCCCGCAGCTTCGGCGCGATCGACTCGATGAGCGTGCCGCTGGCGGAGATGAACGCCACGCCGCCGGGCCGCGCGGGCAGACCGAGGAGGTTGGCGCCGGTGGCGCCCGCGTAGACGCCCATCGAGTTGGGGCCGACCACGCGGGTGCCGCGGGCCCGTGCGTATGCGGTGAGTTCGCGTTCGGCGCTCTCGCCCGCCTCGCCGGTCTCGGCGAAGCCCGCGGTGTGCAGGACGACCACCGGGACGCCCAGATCGGCGGCTTCCCTGGTCACCGCTGCCGCAGCCGCGGCGGGCACGGCGACGAAGGCGACGTCCGGCACCTCGGGAAGGTCGGTGAGCGAGGGATGGGACGCGACGCCCTGTACGGGACGGCCGCTGCGGGAGACCGGGTAGCTGGTGCCGTCGAACGACTGGAGCAGGTGCTGGAAGTACAGCCCGCCCATCTTCGCCGTGTCGTTGGACGCCCCGACCACCGCGACGGAGGTGGGCGCGAACAGCGACGACAGCCCGCCCGCTGGGGCGCTGCCGGTGTTGGTGTTCCTGGACATGGCGGCGAGGCTATGGCTGCAAAACCATCTCGTCAATACCTTTTCGGCTGTAGTCTTCCGTCTCAACGAACGAATAGTCTGCCGAATACGAGTACTGCTGGTTTATCGAAGATCTGGTGGTGAGTGGTTCCCCCGCCTCCGGCCGTGCCGTGTTGCTAGGGTCCGGCGTGGTGGCTGACCAGGAAGGACCCGCATGGAGCTCGACGAGTTCGATCTCGCCCTGATCGAGCAGTTGCGCATCGACGGACGGGCCTCGTTCGAGTCGCTCGGCGCGCAGGCCGGCCTCTCGCGCACGGCGGCCCGGGCCCGGGTGCAGCGCATCTTCGAGTCGGGGGCGCTGCGCGTCGTGGCCATGGTTCATCCCGAGATCGACGGGATCCACGCCTTCGGGCATGTGTCCATCGCGGTGCACGGCAGAGCCACGGCCCAGGTCGCGGCGTCCGTCGCGCAGTTCCCGGACACGCCGTTGGTGTCGATCGTCTCCGGCCGGCACTCGATCGTCGCCGAGCTGCGGTCCTCGGACGTGGCGAATCTGGCCGACACGGTGAGCCTGATCCGGTCCGTCGAGGGGGTCCAGTTCGTCGACACGCTGCTCTACACCCACCTGGTGAAGGAGTCCCACGCCCCGGCGGCACATGAGCCGGAGAGCCTGGACCAGTTCGACGACACCGATCGCCTGCTGCTGAACCTGCTGCGGCAGGACGGTCGGATGCCCTACGCCGATCTGGCCGAGCGGGTCGGACTGTCCCGGGGAGCGACGCGCACGCGAGTCCTGCGGCTGATCGAGTCGGGAGTCGTCGCGATCACCGGGATCGTGGATCCGACCGCGTTCGGCATGACGCAGATGACCGGATTCCAACTCCATCTGGAAACCGACGGGGAGACGGCACTGAGCGAGATCGGACGCATCGGGGAGGTGGACTTCCTGGCGCGCACCCTGGGGCGCTGCGACGCGGTGGGCACACTGATCACCCGCACGCGCGCCGAGACGATCGACATCCTGGACCGGATGCGGGCGATCGACGGGGTACGGGACCTCCAGTCGTGGACACACCTGGAGCTGGTCAAGGAGCAGTACGACCGCAGACCGCTGCGGGCCCTGCCACGCTCGGGCGCCGCCGCGCGCGGCTGACAGAACCTTCGGCAGCCACCGGAGCCATGAGGTGGACGGGAGCCGGCACACGCCTCGACCGGCAGTCAGCCGTGACCGAGGCCGGCGGACACGCGGGGGGAAGCACTGTGCACGGGAGGCCCTTCCCCGCCTCCGGCGGCAGCCGCTTGCACGGCCGGTCGGGGCCGGGCGGGTCCCTCCCGCAGTGCGGTGATCGCCGCCAGGGCGTGCACGCACGGGCCGCGCGCGCCCTGGCGGCGGGTCCACAGCAGGCAGGTACAGGTGCGTCGGCCATGGAGTTCGCGCACATGGTGAACCGTTCCGCCGGAGGCCACGACGGCCGTCCCCGACCGCCGGTTCACCGTCACGGAGCCGGAGTCGACCAGGGCCCGTGCCTCGACCAGACGGGGGTGGCGCGGCTCCCTCTCGCGCGGGCAGAACGGCAACTCCCGGTGGAAGTACGCCGCCTCGGCCAGGTCGTAGCCGCATCGGCCGGCATCGACCAGGCGGTCAAGGGCCGCCCGGGTACGCGCGAGCGTCAGCCCGGCCTGCCCGGCGAGCGCCGCGGGATCGACGCACGCCTCCCACGACAGCAGCAGCGCGAGCAACTCGGCGTCCTGCCCGCTCTGCCCGGCGTCGCTGACCGCATCCGACGCGGGGGCCGCGCCGTCGGCGACGAAGCGGCCCTGCCCACGCGACAGCGGCACCAGGGTCAACCGCATCCCGGGCAGCGAGGCCTCCCAGGCGGACACCGGGTTCGCGCCATCATCGGTGACCTGTGGGCCGTACAGACGCAGCGAGGTCATGTGGGGCGCGACGCACTGCAATGCCTCCAGCCGCCCGGCGTCCGGCACCGGAACGGCGCCCGGTGACCGCAGGGTCGACAGCCTGAAGGTGCCGCTGAGGGGCACCGACCACAGCCGTACGCCCCCCTGCCGGGCCAGGCCCCGCACCAGGCGCTGTGCGCGCGCCCGCGTCACCTCGCCCTGCACGTCGAGCCGGGAGGCGATGGCCTGTGCCTCGGCGAAGTCACGCAGGGGCAGCCGCGACAGGCGCCCGTTGCCCGGCCCGTCCGGTCGGTCGGGTTTCGCCCGCGCGGCCGTCCGGACGACCCCCACACGCAAGTGCAGCGGGTGGGACGAGCGCACCCGGGCCAGGGCCGTGAGCAGCGCGTCGTTCACGTCGAAGTGCGCGGTGCCGCGGCGGATACGGGCGCCGTTGACCCCGTCGCGGAGTATGTCGAGCCTCGCGTAGACACCGCGGCAGGGGGAGATCGCCTCGAAGCGCAGCCGGTCGTGGTGGCCGGTGACCACCGGATCCAGCACGGCACGGCCGGGTTTCCCCTCCGGGTACCAGGTCCGCGCGACGCCCGCGACCGCGAGCAGGCCGGCCGCGGTGGCCTGCGAGGCGGTGACCACACCGGAGTGGAAGTGGGGGTGCCGTGCCGTGCCGCAGGGGGTGGCTCCGCCGCTGGTCTCCAGGCCGACGTCGGGCGATCTGTGCGCGCCGGTCACGGCGGAGGGCCGCACGTAGGTGTGAGTCCGCACGTCGCTCATCTGCCAGTACCCGTCGTTGCCGTGTTGTCGGTCCTCCGGCCGGCTGCAGCCGCCGCGACCGGCCGGAACGCCGGCATCGTGGCACGCGCCCACCGCTCCCCGGCCGCGGCGGACCCGACTGATCAACAACGCTGCGCGCTGAGCGGTGGGTCGCATGCCCCCGTGGCCGCTAGAACAGCCGGCCGCCGTAGTCGGGGAGTTTGAAGGCGCGTTCGGCGTGGCCGCCGGCGAAGTCGCCCGAACTGTTCCCGATATTGGCGATGATCCTGTAGCCCTTGGCCTCGATCTCGGCCCGCTTCTCGGTCTTGTAGGCGCTCACCTCGAACAGGTCGCTGAGGTCGGTGAGGTAGAGCCCGTCGACGGGATAGCCGGTCTGCTTCAGGTTCCATTCCGTGAGGGACCCGACGATGCCAGGGCGCGCCGTGACGAAGTAGACGGCGACGCCCCGGGAGTCCGCATAGCGGGCCAGGTCCCGAACGGCGGCGACGGCCGGCGTGGGCTGCTGCCAGATCGGGTGGAAGTACGTCTCCAGCGCGGTGTTGTCGATGTCCAGGACGATCGCCTGCTTCTCACCGCCGGCGCCGGCGGTCCGGGACTCGATCCACGGACGCGCCTGGGCGACGACGGCCGCGACGTCCTGTTTCCAGGTGGCGTAGTCGACGCTGCCGAGGATGTCCGCTGTGCCCGTCGGGGCCGCCTCGGCGGCGGTGGCCGGGACCGTGGCGAGAACGACGACCGCGGTGACTGCCGCGGCCCTGCGTGTGGTGGTGGCGCGGGCATGCATGTGGGGGTCTCCTGGGGGAGTGGGAGAGCTGCCGGCGGAGGGTATGACTGCGCGCACGACACGATGTGTCCTGCGCGCAGTCATGATGGGGAGTCAGCTGCCCTCGCGCTACTGGCCGGTAGACGCTCTTGCGCGGCACCACCCGGCCCGCCGAGTCCCCCTTGCCCGGCGCGAGCCGCCCCGACCCGCCCGGCCCCGGCCCTGCGGATACCGGCAATGCTCACCGGTGATGAGCATTCGGCCCGAGGCGGGTCATCGAGGGCCCCGCTCAGACGACCACACCCTGGATCTCCAGCGTCTGCACGCAGTTCGCGTTGATCGGGATGGTCACCTTCTTCCCCGACACCGTCGCCGTCCGGCGGACGTACTTCTCGCCCACCCCGGTGTTCCAGCGGTACACCACGCCGTTGGCTCCGCCCGTCGCCGTGGTGAAGGCGGACAGGTCGAAGGTCATGTTCGTGAGCGGGCCGTTGTTCGCGACGACGACGACCAGCTTGTCCGCGCTCTCGTCGAGGGCGGCCGCCGCGTGCGGCACACCGGTGCGGAGCATCTTCATCCCGGGGCGGATGTGCCGGCTGAATTGCCCCATCACCCAGTACTTGGTGTTGACGTCACCGGAGAGAGTCACGCCCTTTGCCGGATCCTGGCCGTCGTTGACGGTGAAGTGGATCATCGCCCAGTCCGGATGGGTGTCCAGCGGCTGCCAGTACGCCCACGCCGTCGGATGCAGGGCGTAGAGGTCGGCCAGCAGGTACTGGGCCATCTTGAAGCCGTCCGCGTCGGCGGTGCCGTTCTCCGAACTCCACAGCGCCTTGCCGGAGCCCTGGACCACCGAGCTGTAGAGCTGGGCCCGTTGGGTGCCCGCGTTCGCGCTCCCGGCTCCGTAACCGTGCACGTTCACGCGGTCAAGGTGCGTGCTTCCGCCGTTGCTCTTGAGGTCGTTCCACGTCGGGATGGCCTGCTCGAACGTCGCGTCGTCCGACGCCGAGATCCGCGTCGTCGCCAGGCCGCGCGTGTCGAGTTCCTCGCGCAGGAGGGACAGCACGACCGCCTGCTCCGCCGTGTTGATGCAGCAGCCCTCCTGGGGGTGGGCGTACCCGGTCCACCAGTTGCCGGCCTTGGGCTCGTTGAAGGGCTCCACGGACACGAAGTCCACGCCCCAGTTCTCCCGGGCGTGCAGCGCCACGGTCGCCAGGTGGGAGGCGTGGTGGCGCCGGTAGGTGTCGTTGAGGTTGTCGCCGTACTGCTTGGTGGCTCCGGAGGGGTTGAGGCTGTTGGTCATCCACCACATGGGGGAGTTCGCGAACAGCTCGCTGATCGCGCCGCGCTGGGTGGCCTTGAGCAGCATGGCCCGCTGCGCCGGGTCGGCGTCCCAGTTCCAGACCGATGACTCGGCGGTGCCGCTCCCGGGATCCAGCCAGAAGCCCGCGATCTGCTTGTGCCAGGGGATACGGCCGGGATCCATCCTGACGGTCCCGGAGGACCGCTGCACGGTGTTCCAGCCGCACGCCCCGAGGTTGTAGCGGGCGATGTCCAGATTCAGGCCGGGAAGCGCGGTTCCCATGTAGGTCACCGTCTTGTCGGTGAACAGGAGATCGGCGAACACGTCGGAGTATTCGGCACTGCTGCCGAAGACCTTCGCCCACCAGGCCAGGGAGGTGCCCCAGCCCTCCCAGGTGCCGTAGGTCGTCGACGGGTCGACGCTGATCGTCGAGTCGGCGCGCGCGGTACCGGTCGCGAGCGCACTGCCCAGGGCTCCGGCTCCCGCCGCGGCGAGAAGGCTTCTCCGTTTGATCATGTGCTGCTCCGTGAGGTGTGGCGAGGGTGCGTGGGAAGGGGGGAGGGGGAGCGGGCGGGGAGACCGCTGACGAAAATAATTAGCATGACTGAGACAATTTGCACCCAAGTCTGCAACATATTTTCTCGCCTCTGGGGTCTCTAGGACCTCTAGGACTGGGCCACCGCTACGACCTTGTCGAAGCGGCGGGCGGCCAGGTCCTCGCGGCGGATCAGCCAGTACAGGGCGTTCGCGGCGGCGTCGTCCTCGAAGCAGGCAAGCAAAACCAGGTCGCGTTCCTCCCGGCGCACGGCCTCTTCGGTCGCTTCCGGGCCGAGGAGGCGACGGGCCATCACGTCCTCCTCCCCGCACTGGGCCCACTCCGCGTATCCCCCGATCTGCATGAAGCGGCCGCCGTACAGCCCGTGAACCAGGTCCCTCACGTCGTCGAAAGCCTTCGCACCCGCCTGGCCGTGCAGGTGCACGTCGACGTGGGCGTCCCGCAGGTGTATGTCGCCGTCGTCGGGCATGGTGAGCATCACCCGGTTCAGACGCAGTGGTTCCCGCTTGATGACCTCTCGGCCCACGGGCGCCGGGCGGCGGCGGGTCGGGACCGAAGCCGGGACGTACAACACCGCTGTCCCGGCGCCCGGTTCGAAGTCGTCGCATCCGACGTAGAAGTTGATGAAGTCGCCGGGGTCCTCCTCGCTCTCGTAGCGGAAGAACAGGAGTGTGCCGTCCTCGGGCAAGGGGATGTCCAACTCCTCCCGCGGCAGCAGGGCGCAGTCCACGGAGGCCATGAGGCCCAGCGGGCGTTCCCGCCACACCGGCCAGGGCGTGTCCTTCGGCAGTTCCGGCAGACCGCCGAGGTGCCCGACGACCGGGCCGTCGCCGTCCCCCAGGTCGAGGCCGATCGAGGGTCGCAGCAGTGAGAGCCACCGGTCCTTCGCCTCGCCCGGCAGAAGGCGCAGCAGCGGGTCGAAGACGCTCATGTCGAACGCAGAGGCGACGGGCCCGCCGGGTTCGCCTGCCGTGGACGGCTCGGCCGCCTCGGGCGGGGGCGCCGCGCCGAAGACGTCCTGGGCGCGGGCTCGCAGGTCCGGATCCAGTTGCAGGGCCTCGGTGGCCAGTACGGCGAGCGTGCTTTTCCCGGCGTGTGCACGCTGTTCGCCGGCGAGGGTCAGAGCCTGCTCCTGCACGGCCCGTGAGGGGTTCCAGAAGGCACCGGCGAGGACGGGCAGGACCGTGTCGGCGCCGGTCGGTTCGCCGTCCAGTGCTTGGCCGAGGAGTGTGATCAGCGCAGTGGGGACGTCTTCCTCCGGCCAGAGCAGGACCTCGTGGGCGCAGGCGACGAGCTGTTCGTGGGTGAGGCGGCCGTGCTCGGCGTGTCGCGTCAGCGCCCGCATGACGTGCAGAGGACGTTCGGTGCGGGTGCCCGTGACGAACTGGACCAGGGCGGCGATGTGGTCGTCGCTGAGCAGGTCTGATCCGCTGATCTCGCCGATCGCGACCGCGCAATTGCGAGAGGAGCCGGTGAAGTCGGTGTCTTCATCGAGGATGGCTTGGACCCACCTGTCGACCAGGTCCGCCGGGAGCCGGCCCTCGCGCAGGAGCGTTCGGACCGCGTGTGCCGTCCAGTCAGCGCTCATCTGCGAGGATGCCACGACACCGGTGAGCTTGGCGTAGCTCTCGCGGCAGGGGGCGAACTCCTCCTGAGAGGGCCCGAGGTCTTCGAGCACGGTGGCGAGATGACCGGCGGGGGCCCAGTTCTCCTCGTCGGTGACCTGCTGGAGGGTCTGGATCACCTTGCGCAGGAAGAGACCACGGTCGAGCAGACCGCTCTCCAACACCAGGCGCAGGAAGCGACGCCCCCGGGCTGAGGGGTCGTCGTCGCCCAGACGGCGGCCGACGTGGTAGTCGGCAAGCTGCAACTGCGGCAGCACGCGTGGCAGCAGTGGGTCCTCGCGCGGGTCGGCGGTGACCGCGAGGCCGTGCGGGGGGAGCTCCTCATGGCCGTAGCCCACGTAGAAGTCCACGCAGCCCCCTGCGAGATGGGACGTGGGTTCGACGGTGATGCCGGTGCGGCGGCACAGACACATCAGGAGCGGGTAGAGGGCCTGGGCGTGCGGGCCTGCGGCGGCGGCCCGGATGAAGTCCGTGATGCGCTCCGGCTCCCAGCACGCCACGGCCGCGTCGGTCAGGTGGGCCGCCATCCCCTCCGGTCCGGCCGGCTCTCGGCACCCGGCGAACGCCGGCCGGACCAGCCAGTCCGCAGCCTCGCCGGAGTCGGTGTGGCAGACGAAGCCGGCGGTGGTCACCCGCATGTAGCGTGCGCCGCCGCGGTCGTTGAAGTCGGGCAGCCGGTCCGCCAGGGCGAGACGCACGTCGGTGGCGCGGTTGATCAGCGCCCGGCGCTCCTGCGCGTCCAACTCCGTGCCGGACAGCAGTGCGGCGACCGACTCCTGGGTGCCGCCCTCCATGGCGGCCAGCAGAGCGTCGAAGCCCTGCTCGACCGGGGCGCCGGAGCCGGCAGGGCCGGGCGGGGGCGTGTCGTCCACCATCTCGTGGAGGTACCGCTTCCACGCGGACATGAAGGTCGGCAGGTGCGGATGGCGGACCCGTCCGTCGACACTGACGGTGTCGGGATGCCGGGTCAGCCATATGAAGTACGTGATGCGGTCGCTGATCGTGCGAGGCGGCATGTGCGGGTCCGCCGCGGCGTAGCGGGCGAAGTCGCCCAGCTCGCCTTCGTCATCGATGAACCGGGCCAGCCATGTTCCGAAGCCTGACACGTGGGAACGCCCTTCCTGCGGGGACAGTCGAATGCCGGCGAACGTACGTCTCGGCACCGACAACCCACCTGACTCCGAGCGGCGGACCGGTCACCACGGGTTCGGCGATGCGGCCACCGGAGCCCGACTCATCCCTGTCGAAGGCCATTTGACCCGCTCGGTTCGCCGGTGAAGCGTTCACGGTTGTTGAGCAGAGTGCTGCCGCCCACCGCTCACCATGACTGCCCCGCCCGCCCCGCCGTCCTGGGCCGGGCCGCCACGTGCGCCGAGACAAGCCGGACCGGCGGTTCTCTCGTACGTCGGAGATGTCGCCGCCAGCAGATCCTCACCAAAGGTCCCGTCTGATCTCCTCCTCCCGGAACGGACACCCGGCACCCGGCGGTGCGCTGTACCCGGCGGCCTTGGTCCGTTCTCCAGTCCGGCGGAGGAGCCGGTCCCGAAATACCGTGGAGGAACAGATGAACTCGCCAGCCCGTGTCCTGCGTACCTGGTTGGCCGTCACCGGGACGGTCCTCGTCGTCGTCACGAGCGGTGCTTGCACGGCCCAGGACGGCGCCGGCGAACGCGGTGCCAGTTCCGCGAGCGCGCCCGACCCCGAGCAGCAGGACCCCCCGGTCGCGTCCGACGGCTCCGCACAGGACGGCGACGACGCCGGCCTGCGCTACGCCTCATGCATGCGCGACAACGGTGTTCAGGTCGACGACCCCGCCCCGGGACGCGGCGCGGAGGTACCGATGGACGTCCCGCAGACCCAGGTGGACCGTGCGGAGAAGGTGTGCGGGAAGAACCCCACCGGCGGCGCGCAGTCCACCGACCTCCCGGACACGGTGCAGACCGACGCCGAGTACCAGGCGCTGCAACTGAAGTTCTGGACCTGCATGAGGAAGAACGGTTTCGAGAACCCGAAAGCGCAGAAGGGCGGCAGCGCGGTCCTTGAGAACACTCCCAAGATGCGCGCGGCGATGGAGGCCTGCAAAGCCGAGGACGAGGCTCAGAACAAGCGGCTCGAGGAACTGATCGAGGCGGGCAAGGGGTGACGGCCGAACTCAGGACCGCTTGAGCCGACCGCGCAGGCTCGCGGCGGATGTTGCTGTCCTACGTCCCGTGCTCCGGCACCCACCGGGCCCCGCCCCGCCGAAGACTCCGTCGTCCCGTGCACACGGCCAGTTGGTCGACGCCGCTCGTCACGATGCCCCGACGCCGGGGGAAACGGACGTGCCGGTCGTCGGGGCGGGGGGCCTGCCGGTGCGGATGCGCAGGGTGAGCAGCGCCCCGAGCACGCACGCGCCGCAGCAGATGCCCCAGACGAGCTGGTAGGCGAACTCGTCGGCGACCTTGGGACCGGGGCCGCCGAGGTCGAGGACGTACAGGTTCATGACCACCGCGAAGACGGCACCGGCCGTGGCGCCGCCGAGTGTCTTGGCGGTGCTGGAGAGTCCCATGGCGATACCCGTGCGGTCCTGGGGGACTTCGGAGACGAGGACGGTGGGCAGCGAGCCGAGCACCAGTCCGCACCCGATGCCCTGCACCAGGGTGCCGAGGAGCACCTGCCACAGCGCGCCGTGTGCCACGACCACCTGCAGAAAGCCGGCCGCCGTGATCGCGAACCCGCAGCCGAGGACCAGCCGCGGCCCGGTCGCGACGAGGACCCGGTCGGCGGAGATCGCGGTCAGGAACGTCACCAGGCTCCACGGCAGAGCGGCCAGCGCCAGCTGCATGGTGCTCAGGCCGAAGCCGAAGCCGAGTTCGGGCGGAGTTGCCATGAAGGTCATGCCGGCGCTCTGCGGACCGAGTATGACGATGCCCTGCAGGAAGCTCATCGCGTAGAGCCCGGCCAGCGGCCCCTGCATGATCAGGCGTACGTCGAGCAGCGGCTGCGGCACCCGCAGTTCGACGCGGACGAAGACGACGAGCGCCAGCACGCTGAGGACCAGCAGGCCGATGAACGGGGTGGATCCCCAGCCCCACGTCCCGCCGCGCGCGAGGGCGAGCAGGGCGCTGCCGAGCGCGAGTGACAGCAGGATGACGCCGGTCCAGTCGATCCGGTCCGCGCTGCGCTGGACGGACTCCGGTACGAGGAACCACACCACCGGCACGCACAGCAGGATGAACACCGCGGGCAGCCAGAGCATCACCCGGAGGTTGTCGAATTGCTGGGACAGCAGACCGGTGCCCATGGCGCCGACGGTGATCCCGATCGTCATCGAACCCATGAGCATGCCGACCGCCCGGCCGAGGCGCTGCGGGCCGCCGCGGTCTCTCGCCAGGGCGATGTTGAGGGGCAGCCACGCGGCGAACAGGCCCTGGAGCGCACGGCCGACCAGCAGCAGGGCGAAGCTGTCGGCGACGGCCACGATGACGGAGCCGGCGGCGACCGCGACGGTGGTGATGCGCATGACGCGGCGGTGGCCGTGGATGTCGCCGAGTTTGGCCGCGGCGGGGGTGGCGATGCCGGCCACGAGCAACGTGATGCTGATGACCCAGTTCAGATCGCCGGAGCTGACGCCGAAGTGCTGTCCGATCAGGGGGATGACCACGGGAGTCGAGCCCTGCATGATGCCGCTGCTCAGCTCGATGAAGACCAGGAAGCCCACCAGTGCGGTGATCGACTCGGTGCGGTGGGGCTTGTGCCCGGAGGGCGGGGGCGGCGCGGGAACGGCGGAAGGATGGGACATAGCGGCTCCAGAAGGGGATGGGAACGGCGCCGTGGTGGGGGGCTGATCGACGCGGCGTCGACACAGGTGAGATGGCCCAGGGGTACGGGGTACGGGGTACGGGGTACGGGGGCCGGGGAATCCAGAGGGGTGCGGCGATCAAGCGCCGGTGTCGCTGCGCAGCCACCGGGCCGCGGCCGCCAGCAGTGCCGTCGTGCCCGCCTCGATGGTCGGTTCCGGCACCGGGGCGAAGCGCGCAGAGTGATTGGAGGGGACCTCCGCCGTGGCCGCCGGGGCGAGATCCCCCTCCGGGAACAGAGCGGGGTCGGTGCCGCCCAGGCACCAGTACACGGAGGGTGCCTTGAGCCCGGTGCCGAACATGCCGAAGTCCTCGCTCGCCGGCACCGGCTGCTGGAGCGTCAGGACACGGTCCTCTCCCACGGCGGCGACCAGGGCGGACCGGACCGCCGCTGCGGCGGCGGGGTCGTTGTCCGTGACGGGGAAGGCGGAGATCGGGGTGATCCTCGGGGCGCTCGGGCAACCGGTGGCGGCGGACTCGGCGTTCGCGATCCGCCGGACCGACGCCAGGACCCGTTCGCGCAGCGCTGCGGTGGTGGTGCGGACGCCGACGGTCAGTTCGGCGGAGTCCGGAATGATGTTCTCCTTGCTGCCGGCATGGACGGAACCGACCGTGAGCACGGCCGACTGGTTCGCGCCGACCTCACGGGAGACGATCGTCTGCAGGCGCATGATCGTTGCCGCGGCGGTGACGATGGGGTCCACGGTCGTCTCCGGCAGTGATCCGTGCCCACCGTGTCCGAAGAAGGTGATCCGCAGGAAATCGGCGGCCGCCATGATGGGGCCCGGTTTGATCGCGATGGTGCCGGCCGGCATGGGCGTGACGTGCTGGGCCAGACAGATGTCGGGGCGCGGAAAGCGTTCCGCGAAGCCGTCCGCGATCATCGTCGCTGCGCCACCGACCTCCTCGGCGGGCTGGAAGACCGCAAGGACGGTGCCGCGCCAGTGCTCGCGGTGGGCGGCGAGCCGGTCGGTGGCCCCGAGTAGGCAGGTCACATGCATGTCGTGGCCACAGGCGTGCATGACGGGAACCTCGCCACCGGATGCGTCGGTGCCCTTCGCCGTCGAGGCGTACGGCAGCCCGGTCTCCTCCTCGATGGGCAGGGCGTCCATGTCCGCGCGCAGCAGTACCACCGGCCCGTCGCCGTTGCTGAGAACGCCGACCACTCCGGTGCCGCCGACCCCTTCCGTGGTCCGCCAGCCCTGCTCGCGCAGGCGCTGCGCGACGACACGGGCCGTGCGCAGCTCCTGAAAGGAGAGTTCGGGATGAGCGTGCAGGTCCTCGTAGAGAGTCCGCAGCCCCGGCAGGCGTTCCGCGAGTCCGGCGAGCAGCGGTGCGACGGGGGGAACAGCGTTCATGGCATCTCCAGGCGGGGCTGAACCGGGCCGGTCCTGTGGAGCCGAGAGCGGGACGAGAATGCGAAGGCGGCGAAACGGCGACGATCAGCCGCCCGGCCCTGCTCCGAATTCGACAGGTTCCGGACCGGTGTCGGCGTACCGAAGTGGCATTACGATCCGCCCTGTGGGACATGAACAGCGGAAATTGCAGGAAACCGTCCCAGCCGCGCCCCTCCTGCAGGAATCCGGCACAGACCGCGTCCGGCACAGCTTCTCGGAGCTGGACCTGGCTGTGATCGACGCGCTCCAGACCGACCCGCGTGCCCCGTGGACCCGGATCGGCAGGGTGCTCGGGGTGGCCGCGACCACGGTCGCCCGGCGCTGGGAGCGGATGCGCGATGAGGGCCTTGCCTGGATCACCACCTACGGTTCGACGAAGATGATCACGCTCGCTCATGTCGAGGTGCGCTGCCGAAGCCGGTACCTGCCCTCCGTGAGTGCCGCTGTGGCCCGGCTGCCCTGGGTCGTCAGCGTCGATGAGACCGCCGGTGACTACGACCTCCACCTCGGGGTGGCGGCCACCGACCTCGCCTCACTGGGCCGGTCGGTCCACGAAACCATCGGCGGGCTCCGCGGAGTGCGCGCGCTGCGGCTCAGCGTCGGCATCACGCACTACAGCGAGGGCAGCCAATGGCGCACCCGGGCGATGGGCCCGCAGGCCCGGGCCGCCCTGCTGCCACCCCAGCCCCCGAACCGTTTCGCGTTCAACTCCAAACCGCACGACCTGCTCGCGCCCCCGGACCTGGCGCTGATGTCCGCGCTCAGCGACGACGGCAGGACCGGCTGCACCGAGCTCGCGGCGATGACCGGCATGAGCGAACACACCGTCCGCCGACGGCTGCAGCGCATGAGACGGGACGGCGACGTCGTCCTGCGATGCGAACTGGCGCACCGGCTGGCCGGTCTGCCCACGGTGATGATCTACCGCGCGTCGGTCCCGCACTCCCATCTCCATCAGACGGGCGCCGCCCTCGCCCGCATGGAGCCGATACGTCTGTGCATTTCCCAGAGCGGCCCGCACAACCTCCTCATGAAGGTCTGGACGCGTGGTCCGGACGCCGTGGACCAGTTCGAGGCGCTGCTCGCCGACCGTTTTCCGGCGCTGGAGGTCAGGGACCGCGTCGTGGTTTTCCAGTCGCCCAAACGCATGGACCGAATTCTCGATGTCCACGGCCGGGCGATCGACCGTGTGCCCATTACGGCGCCTTAGCCGGCGGTCGCTCCCGATCGGGGGCAACTAGTGGACATCGAGTGACATTGCCCCCGCCATTCACAACAACTCCCTTTGTATCGCCCTCTGTTGTTGCAGCAGGTCTCCCGGCGACACCACCATGACCAGCGTTCGAGCAGGGCCATGGTCGGTCACCGCACGCGAGAGGTAACACTGCCAATGGGGAACAGAAAACGCCGCCGCAACCTGGGAGTGGTCACGGGCGTCGGCATAGTGGGTGTCGCTTGCGCGGTGGCCGTCACCATCTCCTCGGCGGGCGCCGCGCCCGATGACAGCGGGAACCACTGCGCCGTCAACACGGGCAACAAGGAAGAGCGGTGCTTCAGCACGCAGGAAGAGGCTCAGGCGTACGCGAGTATCAAAATCAAGGGTAATCCCCTCGTCGCGCAGACCGGTGTCGAGAAGCACACGGACGTCGTGATCGCGACCATATTCGAGGACTGGCGCTACGGGGGCGACTCGATCACCCTGTGGGGCAGCCGACCGTGCGGCAAAGAACGCGAGACCGCCTTCTACTTCAACCTCCCGGAGGACTGGAAGGGCAGGGTTTCCGCCGTGCAGGGCTGGGCGGAGTGCGAAGTCACCCTCTACTCACGCCCCTACCTCGAAGGCGTCGCCTCACCCAGGTTCCCGGATCTGACGCCGGTGCTCGACGGCCAGTGGAACGACTACGCCCAGTCCATCGAGTTCAGGTGACGGGGGTGCTCGTGACCAGGACAACGCCCCGTGGGGCGACCGGCGGCCGTTCGCCGAGGCCCTCTCGCAGCTGGGCCCGGAGCGCCGGTGTGCTCGCCCTGCTGCTTGTCTCAAGCACCCTGCTGACAGCGCCCTCCGCGCAGGCCGAGGAAACGTGGCCGACCGACGCCGAGCTGCTGGCGAAGTGCGACAACGGCACCAAGAAGTGCGTGTTCCATCCCAGCGGCCCGATGGTCCAAGTACCCGGTGAGACGCGCAGAGTGGGGGACGAGGCGTACAACTGCACTTCCCGGACTCAGCGGTCGGGCGTCACCTGGTCGGACACGGTTGGTGAATCCAACTCGCTGGGCCTGGCCATGACCGTCGGTGTCGGCTTCGGAGGGCCTTGGTCCCTGAGCATCACCACGTCTTACGAGACGACGTGGAAGACCTCGAAGACCGAGAGCGAGACCACGTTCATCGACGTGCGTCCCGGCCACATCGGCTGGCTCACCCGGACCCCCGACATGCAGAGGGTCAAGGGGACCTACGAGTTGATCTTCAAGGACCGGTTCCGCGGCAAGCGCTACTGGTACGTGCCCTTCGAGGCCACCGGTCCGATGGAGACCAGCAACATGACGCAGCGAACCCGCCCCATGACGGACGAAGAGCGCGACAACCACTGCTGAGGTGCACGCGTCATGACGGCGCGGCTCGCAAAAGGAGTCACCGAACCATGTCCCGTGTGCTCAACCGTGCCTGCTGGGCCGGCGGGCTGGCCCTGCTGGTCGCCAGTGGCAGTCTCGTCGCCGTCCCGGCGGCTCGGGCGGACGACGGCCCGCCCACCGATCGTGAGCTGCTCGCCAAGTGCGACAACGGCACGAAGAAGTGTGTCTTCCACCCCACCGGTGACCTCTCCATCGTGCCGGGAGAGGACCGGGGGGTCGGCGCCCGCGCCTACAACTGCACGGACGACGACCAGACCTCGTCACGGACCTGGGAGGAGACCACCGAGGAGTCCAACTCGCTCAAGATCTCCCTCAAGCAGGAGTTCGAGTCGGAATTCCTGTTCATCAAGGTCTTCAAGATGTCCTTCGAGCAGTCCTTCGGCCGCACCTGGTCCTCGTCCCACACGGAAGGAGAAACCACGGTCATCAACGTTCCCGCGGGAGAGGTCGGTTGGGTGACCGTGGCACCGAAGATGCAGAAGGTCAGGGGAACCGTCGAGCTGATCTTCAAGGACCGGTTCCACGGCAAGCGTTACTGGTATGTCCCCTTCGAGGCCACGGGCCCCGCCGAGGGCGAGCCCGGCGTCAAGACGCAGCGCACCCGGCCGATGACCGCCGAGGAGCGCGGCGCGTACTGCGGGTGACCGCACGTCCTCACCACAGCTCCGGCGCCGGCACCTGCGTTCCCCGTTCCGGTGCGCCGGACGTCCAGGGATACCGGGCCGCCTCGGTGAAGGCGGAAAGCACCTGGCTCAGACAGGGCGGCGAGGCCGGCGCGCTCCACACCGCCGAGAACCGGCCGACCGGGGCGTGCCGGAGTTCGACGGGCACCATGCCCTGCGGGATCTGGAGCGTGAAGGACACGGGCTGAAGCATCACCGCCTCGGTGGTGGTGAGACGGGCGTGCGCGATGCTGAGCCAGGTCTCGGTGACCGTCGGGGGCACACCCGCCAGCGCGGCGAGCCGATGGACCGCCCGCCAGTGTCCGGGGTGGCTGGATCGCGGCCAGCTGAGCCACTCGTAGCCGGCCAGATCCGCCACCCGCACGTGCCGGCGGTCCGCCACGGGGTGCTGCGAGCCGACCACGGCACACCAGGGCTCGCGCCCCACTTCCTGACGGGCCAGCCGGCTTCCGCTGAAGCCGAGTTCCAGTCCCACCCCCAGGTGCACCCGCCCCTCTTCGAGGGCGGCGCGCAGACCGACCTCCGAGTACTGCTCGCTGCGCAGGCGCAACTCGGGAGACGTACGGCTCAGCAGGCCCGCGGCCCGGGGAAGCAGCCGGTGCGCGGCGGAGGCGGTGTGCCCCACGGCCAGGACCGCCCCGCTGCCGTGGGCCGTCTCCCGGGCCTCGACGATCGCCTCGTCCAATGCCTGCAGGAGCGGTTCCATGCGGCTTCGCAGTACCTGGCCGCACCGGGTGAGTTGCACGCGGCGCGTGGTGCGCCGGAACAACTGCATGCCCAGGCCGGCTTCCAGCGTCCGCACGTGCGACGACACGGCCTGCTGGGAGAGGTAGAGACGTGCGCCGGCGCGGGTGAAACTCAGTTCCTGGGCGACCACCAGGAAGGTCTTGAGCAGACGGATGTCGATCAGGTCGGCGTCCGGTCCCGCGCCGGCCATGCGTGCTCCTACTCTCGGCTCCCGTTTCGAGCCGCGTGGTCCGCCCCCTCGGTTCGCTCCGAGTCTGCCGCCGGGCACCTTGTGTGTCCGTATGCCCGACGGCTGTCGGTGAGTCGCCGGTGCCGCCGCCGGACTGCCCACAGCCGATGACCGGGGGAGCCCACGCCGAGCGTCGCGTTGTCCTTCGGGACTGATGAATCGCCGGGTCAGCCGACGTGTCACGGGTGCGGCGGGGGAAGGCCGGCGGTGTTTCCGGGGCCGCCCGGTGCGGGGACGCACGGCGGACACAAGCGTGCACCGCACCTGAGCACTTGTGCCATGCCCCTGACACCTTGGTGATGAGTGTCGAATCTTTCGAGCATCCAAGAGGTTGTCCATGACCTGGGGAGGGGCGTCGCGCAGGCATTCGTCACCGGTCAGGACTGGCACCGTCAACTGCCGCTGCTTCAGGGCTGCTTACCGTACATCTGGCCTAGATTCCTCTGGATCGCACCGTTCGTTCCAGGAGGTCGGATTGAGATCCGGACGCTTCACCGCCCGCTCGCGCTCGTTACGCAGGGCCCGCCTGTACCTCGCACTCGGACTCGGCCTGGCGCTCGTCGGGCTGACGACCTTGTTCACCGCCGCGAGACCGGCGATGGCCGACCTCACCCCCGAGCCCCCGGAGCACCACTCGGCGATGAGCTCGCCGCACCACCCCGTCGCCCCGGCGAACGCCATGGAGCCGGCGGCGGCGGCACTCGACCGGACGGGATGGACGGTCTCGGCGGGCAGTGAGGAGACCAGCAGCGAGAACGGGCGGGCCGCCAACGTGCTCGACGGCGACACCGGCACCTTCTGGCACAGCAGGTGGAGCGGCACCGCCGACCGACCGCCGCACACCATCACCCTCGACATGCACCGTACGGCCGTCGTCTCCGCACTCGTCTACCGGCCCCGCACCGGCAATCCCAACGGGCGCGTCGGCGAGTACAGCATCAGCGTCAGCAAGGACGGACAGGACTGGGGCAGCCCGGTGGCCACCGGCACCCTCGCCGACGACGCCGCCGCCAAGACCCTGGGCTTCGCCCCGCAGGGCGCCCGGTTCGTGCGGCTGACGGCCCTGACCGAAGCCGGCGGCCGCGGTCCCTGGGCCTCCGCCGCCGAACTCGACCTGCTCGGCGACCCCGGCACCCCGCAGGCCACCGTCGATCTGCCCCGGACCGGGTGGACGGCCGCCGCCAGCAGCGAGGAGAGCGGAGCCGAGGACGGCCGCGCCGCCAATGTGCTCGACGGCGACCCCGGCACCTTCTGGCACAGCAGGTGGAGCACCGCCGCCGCCCCCCTGCCGCACAGCATCACCCTCGACATGCACCGCACCGCGGACGTCTCCGCGCTGAGCTACCAGCCGCGACGGGACCGTACGAACGGCCGCGCCGGCGCCTACACCGTCACCACCAGCACCGACGGCACCAGCTTCCGCGCACCCGTCGCCCAGGGCACCTGGCGCGACGACGACACGGTGAAGACCGCCACCTTCACCCGTACCGAGAAGGCACGCTTCGTACGGCTCACCGTGACCACGGAAGCCGGCGGACGCGGCCCGTGGACCTCGGCCGGCGAGATACGTCTGAGCGGGCCGGCCGACCCGTCCGTCCACGGCTCCTGGGGCAGGATCATCGGGTTCCCCCTGGTACCGGTGGCCACCGCCGTCCTGCCGGGCGAGAAGATGCTGGCCTGGTCCGCCTATGCGACGGACCGCTTCGGAGGCAGCAACGGCTACACCCAGACCGCGATCCTGGACCTGAAGACCGGCAAGGTCACCCAGCGGCGCGTCGACAACACCGGCCACGACATGTTCTGCCCCGGCATCGCGATGCTCGCCGACGGCCGCGTCCTGGTCACCGGGGGCAGCAACGCGGAGAAGGCGAGCATCTACGACCCGGCCACCGACCAGTGGACCGAGACCACCGACATGAACGTCCCTCGCGGCTACCAGGCGATGACCCTGCTCTCCACCGGCGACGCCTTCGTCCTCGGCGGATCCTGGAGCGGTGGCGAGGGCGGCAAGGACGGCGAAGTGTGGTCGCCGAAGACGCAGACCTGGCGGAAACTGCCGGGTGTCCCCGCCGGTCCCGCGATGACGGACGACCCGGACACCCCCTTCCGGGCCGACAACCACATGTGGCTGCACGCCACTTCCGACGGCAAGGTCCTTCAGGCGGGCCCGAGCAAGCAGATGAACTGGATCACGACCACCGGCGACGGCACCCTCACACCGGCCGGCACCCGCGCCGACAGCGGCGACGCGATGAACGGCAACGCCGTCCCCTACGACGTCGGCAAGCTGCTGACCCTGGGCGGCTCTCCCGCCTACGAGAAGTCCGACGCGACCCGGCGCGCCTACACCGTGAGCCTCTCCGGGGAAAAGGTCGAGGCCGCCCGCACCGGCGACATGGAACAGGCCCGCGGCTTCAGCAACAGCGTCGTCCTGCCCGACGGGAAGGTGGCCGTCTTCGGCGGCCAGTCCTACGTGGTGCCGTTCAGCGACGCAACTTCGGTCATGACGCCCGAGTTGTGGGATCCCGCCACCGGCAGGTTCACCTCGCTCGCCACCATGGCAGTGCCCCGCAACTACCACAGCGTCGCCAACCTGCTGCCGGACGGGCGCATCTTCTCCGGCGGCGGAGGACTGTGCGGTGACTGCGAGACCAACCACCCCGACGGGGCCGTCTTCACCCCGCCGTACCTGCTCGACGCGGACGGAACGCCGAAGCCGCGCCCCGCCATCACCGGGCAGGTGCCCTCCAGGACGACGCCCGGCGTGACCCTCACCGTGACCACGGACAAGCCGGTTGAGTCCTTCGTCCTCATGCGCGCGGCTGCCGCCACCCACTCCACCGACAACGACCAACGGCGGATCCCCCTGAAGTCGACCGCGGCGGGAGAGGGCAGTTACAAGCTGTCCGTCCCCTCCGATCCCGGCGTGGTCCTGCCCGGCAACTACATGCTGTTCGCCCTCGACGCCGACGGCGTGCCGAGCGTCTCCCGGTTCCTGACCATCGCCTGACCCACGCGCGGCCCGGCCCCCCAACGCCGAAGGGCGGGGCCGGGGCCGGGCCGCGGCATCACCGTCGTGCGTCCCGACATCAGCCGGCGCGGAGGGGTTTCGCGAACGTCAGCGGATCTCTTTCGGATCACCCGACATCCGCTCGCCCGCCACCGGTCCGGGTTCAGTTGGTCAGCGCAGGTAGAGGCGCTGCGGGTCGAGTTCCTCGCGCAGCAGCCGCAGTTCCTCGGTGCTCGGCGGCGGGATCTGTGCCACGTCGTGGTGGACGCGCAGTTCCCAGCCGGTGGCGGCGCGTACCTGACCGATCGTCACGCCGGGTTGCACGGCGATCAGTTCGAGTTCCTCGTCGGCGCCGTCCCGTGCCAGGATTCCGAGATCGGTGATCACCCGGGTGACGCCTTTGCCGAACGGCTGGGCCCCGCCGCGTGCCTCGCCGGCCCGGCGCGGACTCGGGGAAGTGCAGAAGTCCAGCCGGGGGACGAACGAGCTGCGGTCGTGCCGGCGCATCACGACGAAGATCTCGCCCGCGTTGGCCATCACCTCGATCGCGCCGCCCGATCCGGGCAGCCGTACCCGGGGCCGGGCCCAGTCACCGATGATCGACGAGTTGAGGCTGCCGAACCGGTCGATCTGCGCGGCGCCGAGGAACCCCACGTCGATCCGTTGCCCCTGCAGTACGTAGCCGAACATCTGCGGCATCCCCATCACGCATTCGGCACCGGTGACGATGACCGGATCCGTCACGCTGCGCGGCAGGTCCACCGGATGGGCTCCGGTCACGCCGGACTCGTAGACGGTCTGGATGTAGGGGGCCACCGTGCGACGGGCCAGCGCGACCGCCAGGGTGGGCAGGCCGTGCCCCGAGAAGACGAGCCGGCGCAGCGCCAGTTCGCGTGCCGCGGTCACCGTCAGGAGCTCGCTGCCGGTGACGCCGCTCATCGCCGGCCGCCGTAGTTCACGGGGGCCGACAACTGCGTGCCGACCTCCAGGCTCTGCCAGTGGTCCGGGCCGAGGCCGGCGAGGAATTCGTCGTGGTCCTTGGTGCCGCGGATGTGCCGGTCGATCCATCTTCGCAGGGCGGCAGCGTCGCGGGCCAGCTTCGACCATTCGCGCTGGAAGCGGTCGTCGCGGTCGTAGTGGCCCTGCACCGCCGTCGGATGGGCGCCGCGTGGGCACGGCACCACCGCGTCCACCACATGCGAGGGCACGATCGTACGGTTCGGGTCGGAGCGCACGACGCAGTCGTCGACGATCTCCTCGACGGTGGCGATCACCGCCTTGCCGGCGAACGCAGCCTCCTGATGGACCCCGAGCATGCCCCACGCCTGGATGTTCCCGGCGCGGTCGGCGCGCTGCGCGTGGATGATCGACACGTCGGGATTCAGGGCGGGGACCACATGGATCTGTCCGCCGCCGTACGGATCGCTCACGCTCTTGACCATCGGGTTCAGTGCCACCAGATCACTGCCGGTGCAGGAACGGATCGGCGCGAACGGCAGCTTGGCCGCGCCGGCCGTGTACCGGGCGATCATGCCGCCCATGCTGTACTCCTCGAACTCCAGCGGCTCGGGGTCCCGAAGTTCGATGCGCCGGCGCAGTTCGTGCAGAGAACCGGCGGAGCTGTTGCCGACGAACGAGGAGATCAGTCCGGACACGCAGCCGGCCGCCAGCAGCTGGTCGACGAGCGGGTCGCACGACATCCGTGCCAGCGTCAGGCCGGTGAAGCCCTGCCGGATGATCTCGTGGGCGGCGGCGGTCGGCACCAGGTGACCGAATCCCTCGATCGCGACCGTCTGCCCGTCCCTGACGTAGCCGGCTATCGCTTCGGCGAGGGTGGCCCGCTTGTCCTCGTGCCTCATCCTTCCTGCCCCGTCGTACTCGGCACGCGCAAGGCGGACTTGAGGACTTTCCCGGCGGCGGAGAGGGGCAGCGAGTCGACGACGTGCACGGCGCGGATCCTCTTGTACGGAACCACTCGCTCGGCGACGTACGCCATGAGCTCGTCGGGGTCGATGACCGCGCCGGTCCGCGCGACCACGAAAGCGGTCGGCTTCTGCCCCACGCGCGCGTCCGGGCTTCCGACGACCGCGGCGGCCCGCACGCCGCGGTGGCTGCGCAGGATGTCCTCGAGTTCGCGCGGGTAGACGTTGTACCCCTTGTAGATCAGCATCTCCTTGGCGCGACCGGAGAGGAACACGAATCCTTCCTCGTCCGTGTAACCGAGGTCTCCGGTACGCAGCCAGCCCTCGACGAACTGCTCGGCGCTCGCCTCCGGCTGGTTCAGATAGCCCGCCGTGACCTGAGGTCCGCGTACCCACAGCTCCCCCACCTCATGGGGTCCGCACAAGGCCCCGTCCCCCGTGGTGGACCGGATTTCGAGGGTGGTGTCGCAGAGCGGCAGGCCGACACTGCCGAGCTTGCGTGGGGCGTCGCTCCGCAGCGGCGCGGACGTCACCACGCATGTCCCCTCGGTCAGTCCGTATCCCTCGACGACCAGCGCTTGAGGAAAGACTGCCTGGAGGGCGAGAAGGGTGGCCTTGTCGGCCGGGGCGCCTCCGGATGAGATCACGCGGACGCTGGACAGGTCACGGGTGTGCACGTCGGGGCTGTCCACCAGGGCGTGCCACATGGTCGGGCTGCCGAGCAGATAGGTGGCCCGGTGGTGCTCGACGGCAGCCAGCAGGTTCTCGGGGGAGAAGCGTCCGGTGAGCACGACGGTGGTCCCGCACAGCAGCAGGAAGCTCATGTTGACGAGCGCGTGCACATGGAACAGCGGGGACACCATCAGCGTGACCGCGGCTCCGGGGTGCACCCGCTGGTCGTGCGGACCTGACAGCGGTCGAAGACGGATCTCTCCGCTCTCGCCTGCGGTGATCAGGTGGGCGGCACGCCAGGCGGTCATCTGGGCGACGTTCGCGATCACGTTGCGATGCAGGACCCGGACGCCCTTGGGAACCCCGGTGGTGCCGCCGGTGTAGATGATGTGGGCTGTGTCGTCCCCGGCCACCGCGGTTCTCGGCGGGGCGCCCGCCCCGTCCGCGGCGAAGTCCGCCAGGGGGACCACACCGTCGTGGGCCGGGGGGAGCTTCGCGCACGGCGCAGTGGCGGTCGGCGGCACGACCACGACGGTTCGCACCCCGGTCCCTTCGCGGGCGTCGAGCAGCGTGGCCAGGTGCGCCGGATGGCTGACGGCGAGGACCGCGCCGGTGTCGAGCAGTTGGGAGCGCAGCCCCGGCGCCGGCTGCAGCGGGTTCGCCGGCACCACCGTCGCTCCGGCCAGCAGCGCACCGTAGTAAGTGACCAGGAACCACAGGGAGTTGGGCTGGTGCAGCAGCACGACGTCGCCGTCGCGCACGCCCGCGCCGCGTACGCCGTGGGCGAAGGCGACGGCCTGCTGGTGCAGCTCGGCGAAGGTGAGCTGTTCCGCGCCGTCGACCACGGCGAGCCGGTCCCCGTACAGCCTCGCCGCCGCGGTGAGGAGCTCTCCCGCGGCCAGGTCGGGATAGTCGAGGGAGGTCGGCATCCCCTCGGGCCAGTACCTGTTCACAACACCGCTCCTCGCGTCAGCAGAAACTCCACGGGTGGCCGGCCGGGAATGCCGGTGAGCCCTCTCGGCGGCACGCCCGCTCAGCGTGCCCCACCGTTGACGTACAGCGTCTGACCGCTGACGTACGAGGCGTCGTCGCTGGCGAGAAAGGCGACCACGGCGGCGATCTCCTCCGGCTGCGCGACCCGCCGCAGGGGAGTGCGCTCGGCGGTGAGCCGCTGATGCTCCTCGGGTGCGTGCCCGGTGCGTTCGGCGGTGGCCGCGGTCATGGCGGTGGCGACGTAGCCGGGGGCGACAGCGTTGACGTTGACGTTGTAGGGGCCCAACTCGATGGCGAGTGTCGCGGTCAGCCCCTGGATGCCGGCTTTGGCGGCGGCATAGTTCGCCTGTCCGCGATTGCCGAGCGCGGAGCGGCTGCTGAGGCTGACGATCTTGCCGTACTTCTGTCGCGTCATGTAGGTCTGCGCCGCCTGCGCGCACTGGAAGGCGCTGGTGAGGTTCACGGTGAGCACGCTGTCCCAGTCGGACTTGGGCATCCTGAAGAAGAGATGGTCGCGGGTGATGCCGGCATTGTTGACGAGGATGTGCAGCCCGCCCAGCTCCTGCTCGACCTTTGCGAACACCGCCTCGACGGCCTCGCCGTCGGTGACGTCGCAGGCGTACGCGCGGGCGGTGCCGCCCTCCTCCCGGATGGCTGCGGCGACGTCCCGGCCGGCTTGCGCGGTCAGGTCGAGGACGGCGACCGCCGCGCCCTCCGCGGCGAGGCGGCGGGCCGTGGCGGCCCCGATGCCCTGGGCTGCGCCGGTGACGACGGCGACCTTGCCGGTGAACCTGTTCACGGGTGGTACTCCTGGGTCGGCTGTGACAATGGATCGGGTGCTACGACCGCGTCAGCTCGGCGTCGTGTCCTGCGGCGGCCGTTGCGGCGGGTACAGCTGCCACCGGCCCTCGAAACGGGGCTCGGTCCCTTCCTGGAACGCCTGCCGCGCGGCAGGCGCGTCGGTGGCGAGGTTGACCACCTGCGCCCGGGACTCGCTCTCCAGCGCTTCGCGCAGGCTCTGACCGCTCGCCTCGTTCAGCATCTGCTTCGACTGGGCCATGGCGACGGGTGGCCCTGCCGCGAGACGGGTGGCGAGGTCGTCTACGAACGCCCCGATCCCCTCGGGCGGTCTCACCCACGTCACCAGACCCAGTCGCAGGGCTTCCTCGGCGTCGACGAAGTCCGCCAGCAGGGCCAGTCGCTTCGCCTGCTGAAGACCGATGAGTCTGGGAAGCAGCCACGTTCCCCCGAAGTCCACGGACAGTCCGCGGCGGGCGAAGATCTGGGAGAAGCGCGCGGTCGTGGACGCCACCACCAGGTCGCAGCCCAGGGCCAGGTTCCAGCCCGCGCCGACGGCGACGCCCTCGACCTCGGCGATCACCGGCTTGGGCATCTCGTGCAGTGCCAGGGCGACGTCACCGAGTCGGCGCATCCGGTCCATCGGGTGTCGCCGGGACCGCGTCTCCGTCAGATCGGCGCCGGCGCAGAAGTCCCCTCCGGCGCCCGCCAGCACCACGGCCCGTACACGTTCGTCGGCCCGGGCGGTGCGCAGTGTCTCTCCCAGCAGGTCCCAGGAGTCCTCGGTCATGGCGTTCTTGCGGTGCGGGCGGTTGAGAGTCACCCGCAGCACGGGGCCCTCGCGCGCCACGAGCACGGACTCTTCTGCCTCGGTGGTGCCGGACATGGCCGGTGTCAGAGCTCCTGGGTCAGGGGTACGTCGAGGACGCTCTTGCGGTGGCTGAACGTCTCCAGGGAGTAGCCGCCGCGGTACCGGCCCATGCCGCTCGCGCCGACGCCGCCGAAAGGAAGGGCGGAGACGGCGAGTTGGTGCATCGGCCAGCCGAAGGTGAGACCGCCGGAGGAGGTCTCGGCGGCCAGCCTGCGCCGCGTGGTGGCATTGCCCGTGAACGCGTACAGGGCCAGCGGCTTGTCCCGGTCGTTGATGAAGGCGATCGCCTCGTCCGGGCCGGCGACCGTCAGGATCGGCAGGACGGGGCCGAAGATCTCCTCGCCCATGACCGGGTCGTCCGGCGTGACGTCGGCCAGAATCGTCGGCGCGATGTACCGGTCGGCGCGGTCGGTCAGTCCTCCGGCGACCGTGCGGCCGGAGTCCAGAAGCGCGGTGAGCCGGTCGAAGTGGCGCTCGTTGACGATCCGGCCGTACAGCTTCGACTTCTGCGGATCTTCCCCGAACCGCTCGCGCAGGGCGGCGGTGAGCGCGGGTTCGAGGGCGGCGGCGGTGTCCGGGTCGGTCAGGATGTAGTCGGGTGCGACACAGGTCTGGCCGGCGTTGGTGAACTTCGTCAGGACAAGGCGCTCGGCGACGACGCCGAGGTCGACGTCCCGGTCCACGAACACCGGTGACTTGCCGCCGAGTTCCAGGGTGACCGGGGTCAGATGCCCGGCGGCCGCGGCCATCACGGCGCGGCCGACCGTGCCGTTGCCGGTGTAGAAGATGTGGTCGAAACGCTGCTCCAGCAGCAGGGCCGTCTCCTCGGCGCCGCCCACGACCACGGCGGTGGCGTCGTTGTCGAGATAGCGCGGCAGCAGCTCGGCGAGCAGCGCGGAGGTCGCGGCCGCCTGTTCGGCCGGTTTGACGACGACGGCGTTGCCGGCCGCCAGGGCTCCGGCGACCGGCACCAGCAGCAGGTTCACCGGGTAGTTCCAGGCGGAGACGACCAGGGTGACGCCGAGCGGGTCGTACTCGGTGAAGGCCGCTGTGTCATGGGGAAGGTGCACGGGGACGGGCACATGCTGCGGTTCGAGCCAGCTGCCCAGGTGGGCGAGGAAGCCGTCGATCTCCCGCAGGGTCCCGCCGATCTCCATGGTGTCGACCTCGGCACGGTTCTTGCGCAGGTCGACGTGGAGGGCCTCGGCGATGGCGTCCGCGTTCTCGACGAGCAGCTCCCTGAGCCGTGTGAGCTGCTTCCTGCGCCAGGCAAGGGGCTTGGTACGGCCGGTGCGGAAGGTCGTGCGCAGCCGCCCGACGATCGCGACCGCGTCGGCGCTCGTGAGAACGGGGGAGTGAGTGGTCACAGGACCTTCTCTCTGCTGTCGATGGACGCCCGCGCCCTCCTCGGCCCCGCGGACAAGGGTCGGTCGCCCGGCGTGCTGCCGGACGCCCTACTTCTGCCGGTCCGGCACCCAGCTGCCGTGGAAACCGAAGGGGACCCGTCGCGGCATCTCGACCGAGGCCAGCCGGGTCATGTCCTGGGCGTCGAGGACCAGCAGTTCGGAGGCCTGGTCCAGGCCGTGGGAGACCATCGACAGCAGATAGCCGGCGTCCTCCTGCCCGGCGGCGTCCCGCGCGGGCGCGAAGACCGCCTCGCCCGGCGCTGCGCCGGGCGGTGTGTCGTAGGACTGCGAAGTGCCCGCGAGGGTGTCGTACTTGACGACGGCGCTCTCGGTGATGGTGTAGAGGTAGCGGCTGCGCCGGCCGGTCAGTTCGTCGTTGAGGGTGGGCATCTCCACACCGCGGTCGTCGAGGGCCTGCTCGCTGACCGTGCCCGTGGCCGGGTCCAGCAGCCAGCGGTGCACGTTCCCCACCTGGAGCTCGCCCATCCTCGGGCCGCCCGCCAGAGGTTCGTCGACGTGGCCGCCCATCATCTGCCACATCGTGTGGAACGACTTGCGGGAGTAGCGCACCGCGTCCAGCACGACCCTTCCGGCCGCGTCCTCGTGGGCGTTGCCGACGTGGAAGACGTAGCAGGGCTCCACGTCGAACCAGCGCACTTCGCCCGCCCGGTCGCGGCGCATCAGCCCCAGCCGGGCGCCGTGAGCGTCGTCCCACCGCACCGGCATGCTGTTGCGCCCGAACAGCGCCGGGTCGAAGACGAGGGGGAGGTCCAGCCAGATGACGTAGTTCTCGGTGATGGCGAGGTCGTGCATCATGATGCCCGCCGGGACCGATATCTCCTGGGTCTCCACCAGTTCGCCCGCAGCCGACAGCCGGTGGTAGGTGACGTACGGGGGCCTGGGGCTGTAGCCGAAGAAGAGGAGTTCGCCGGTGACCGGGTCCTCCTTGGGGTGAGCGGTCATCGAGGTGGTCAGCCGGCCGCCGAAGTCGCAGGGGCCGACGGTCTCCAGCTCGTCGGTGACCTCGTAGGGCAGGCCGGCTTCGACCAGGGCGAGGAGCTTGTCGGCGTGCGAGATGACATGGGTGTTGGCGGTCACCGCGGTGAGATCGGGAGTTCCGTCCGCGCGCTGGGAGGGTGACCCTGCGAGCCTGCTCGTTCGTACCCAGCGGTTGCGGTACCACTCGGCGCGGCCGCCGCGCAGCCGGACGCCGTGCAGCATTCCGTGACCGGTGAAGACATGGCCGGAGTCCTCCCCGGGGCGGGGGTTGGGGCCGTTGCGCAGATAGCGGCCGTCGAGGTCGGGCGGCAGAGTGCCGGTGACCTTCAGATCGAACCCGTTGATCTCGTCCGGCACCGGTTCGTAGTGCCCGACCTGGTACTGACGGTCCTGCGTTTCCATGGCCTCTTGCGGACTGCTGGACATGGTTCCCCTTAGTGACGACGAGTTGGGCGAGACGGATCCGGACGTACTGGGCGCAGGTCCGCGAATCCGGTGACGGGTGACTCGATCCCCCGGCTCTCCTGATGCGAAGGCTGATGCGGAGGCCGCCGATGAATGCAACAATCTATGCATGCATTGTTCGCATGCAACGAACCTTGCGTCAAGGGATCTGCTTCCCCGCGTCACGCGGTCGGGCCGGGGTGTCGCCCCTCCTGCCCGTCCGCCCCTCGGGGCCAGGGCGGGCGCTCGCGTACCATCGGCCCCGCGGCCGCTGCCGGTCGCTGTCTCGACCGCTGGGAGAAGGCGCACGTGTTGGTCGGAAATTGGCTCAGCGCGCTGAACGGAGCCCGGGACCTCGGCCCGCAGTCCGCACGGGTGCTCCGTTTCCTCGGCCGTGAGCCACAGCTGGCCGCCTACGCCTCGGCCCGCGAGATCGCCGAGCGCGCGGGCGTCAACACCTCCACGGTCGTCAGGACCGCCCAGCAGCTCGGATACGAGGGATGGCCGGCGCTGCGCCACCAGCTGCGCAGCCACTACATCGCGTCGATGGCCAGCGGTGAGGTGACGGTACCGTCGGCCGGGCCGGCCGACGCCGACGGGGCGGCCGCCATGCTCCGGCAGGACGCCGCCAACCTCCAGACGCTCATCACCGATGACACCATCGCGGCGATCCGGGTGATGGCCGCGGCGATCGACGCCTCCCGCCGCACCCTCGTCATCGGCTCAGGGCTTGCGGAGACCCCGGCCGGCGTGCTCGGGCACCTGGGTGCGGTCATGGGTCATGACGTGCGTGTCGCGTCCGGTTCCGCCACCGCTCTGAGCGCCCAGGTGTCGCTGCTCGGCGAGGGCGACTGTCTGCTGATGGTCAACGTATGGCGTCTGCTTCGCGTCCTGCCCCCCTTGGCCGAACTGGCCAGGGAGCGTGGTGCGACGGTCTGTGTCATCACTGATCTGCATGCCTCCCCGCTGGCCGCCATCGCCGACCACGTCGTCGTCGCGCCGATCGAGAGCGGTCGGCCCACCCCGTCGTTGACCGCCATGGTCGCGGTGATCCAGGCGGTCGTCGCCGCTCTGCCCGTCACCCCGGAGGCGGTGCGGGCGGTGGGGCGTGTCGAGCAACTCTGGCAGAGGCTCGGCCTCATGGACGAGGACGTGTGATGCGGCACAGACATCCGTGAATTCGCTCGCAGGTTCGAAGGCGAGGTCGAATGGCGCGCCGACCTGCACGGTTGCCCCTAATCAGCCGCACTAGTGGGACGATGAAGACCTCAGGGCAGTCACTCGGAATGCTCATCGCCGTTGCGAGAACAGCCACGGATGGAAGTACAGGGGATGTTCGTCGGCAGGGAGCTGGAGCTCGCGCAGCTGCGGGACTGCGCGCGTGCGGTCACCGGCGGACAGCCGCGGGTGGTGCTGGTCGAAGGCGAGGCCGGCATCGGCAAGACACAATTGGTGCGCCACTGGCTGACGGATCCCTTCATGAAGGACTTCGTCGTGCTGCAGGCGCGCTGTGACCCTTCGGAGCAGGATCTCGCGTTCGGTCCGATTCAGCAGCTGATCTCTGCCACGCCGGGAACGCTGCTGGACGATTTCCCTCTGCTCAAAGGCCCGATCCCCGCCACGATGCCGCCGTACGAAGTGGGCAGGCAGTTGCTGGAGCTCACGAGCGCGCTCCAGGCCCGCCGCCCCATCGCGCTGGTGGTCGACGACCTTCAGTGGGCCGATACGGCTTCGCTGCATGCCTGGGGATTCGTCCTGCGGCGCCTCGACGCGGACGCGTTGCTCGTGGCGCTCACCCTGCGCACGACGCACCGCGAGCGGGACCCGAAGCTGGAGGAGATGCTGCGCCGGCTGGTGACCGACGTGCGCGGCAACGTGCGACTGCCCCTGGAGGGCCTGGCCACCGGCCAGGTCGCCGAACTCATCGAGGGGACCACCGGACAGCCGGTGAGCGAGGCGAACGCCGCGCGGATGCGCAGGCACACCGGGGGCAATCCGCTGTATGTGACCTCGCTGCTGGCCGAACTGCCGAAGGGGGACCTCGCCGGAGCGCCCGTCACCGCGCTACCCGTGCCGCTCTCACTGGCCACGGCCATCCACGGGCAGCTGCTGAACCTGCCGGAGCCGTCCCGGGCCCTGGCGGAGGCCGCCGCGGTCCTGGGCACGCCGATGCCGCTCGCACTGGTCGGCAAGATGGCCGGAGTGAAGGCGCCGGCTGCCGCTCTTGAGGCCGCGCTGGAGGCAGGGCTGATGCGGTGGCTGCCCAACGAGCCGTCGGCGCCCGTGGAGCTCACTCACGAGCTGCAGCGGCAGGCCGTGATCGAAGCGATCCCTCCGGACCGGCTGCGGCAGCTCCACGCGAAGGCGGAACACCTGGTGGACCGGCACGCGGCCTGGGCCCACCGGGTCGGGGCGGCCGGCCCCACCGATCTCCGGCTGGCCGCCGAACTCGTCACGGCGGCGGACGAGGAGTTCGCGGCCGGGGACGCCGACCGGTCGGCGACCCTGCTGCTGTACGCGGCCGACCTGGAGGCGACCCGCGTACAGCGCGAACGCCACCTGCTCACCGCCGTCGCGAGACTGGCCGCCTTCGAGCGGTACACACGGATCGCCACACTGCTGACACGCGTGCGGGCGACGGAACCGTGCGCCATGCGCTGCCTGGTCCTGGGAGCGGACGCCATGAACCGGGGCATGCTCGCGGCGGCGGAGGCCCACTACGCCGAGGCGGTCGCGCGGAGCGAGGAGGAGGGGGACACCTGGACCGGCCTCATGGCACAGGTCGCGATGAGCGGTGTCCTCAATTTCCTGGGACGCCACGACGAGGGGATCCGCGCGGCACGCCAGGCCCTGGCGATCGACCCGGACATGTCGTGGGCCCTGGTGAACCTCAGCACGGGGCTCGCCCTCGCCGAGGGAGCACCGGCAGCGCTGCGCGAGCTGGCTCAGGTGACACCCGAGGTGGTGCGGTCGGCCGCCCGAGGGAAGCCGGCTGGTGCTCATCTGCTGACTGTGCAGGGGGCGATCCGCATCACCGCCGGATCGCTGACGGCGGGCATCGAGGACTGCGCGCTGGCCGTGAGACTGAGTCGGTCGCACGGAGTGCCCGCACTTGCCGACTTCGCGTACGGGCTGACGGCCGCCGCCCAGTACCTGCTCGGTGACTGGGACGACGTACCGATCAGCGTCGACCATGCGCACGCGATCACCTCCAACGGCGACGGCAAGGCAGCCGCATACGACTGGGAGTATTCGGCCGCCGTCTGGCTCGCCGCGGGACGAGGCGAGTGGGACCGGGCCGAGGAACACCTGCGCGCCGCGGAGAGCCGGTCGGGCCTGGAAGGCAACGCCCACAACTCCACGCTGATGGCGATCAGCCGGGCCGTCCTGGCGCAGGCCCGCGGCGACCAGCACGCGATGCTGCAGGCCGTGGAGCCGCTCCTGCAGGCCGAAGCGGGATGGCCGCGCCACCTCCAGGTCTTCTGGCTGCCCCTGCATTCGGAGGCACTCATCGCCGCGGGGCGTCTCGACCAGGCCGCGACAGCCGTCGCCCGCCTGCAGGCGACCGCCGCACGGGACATTCCCTGTCTTCGAACCGCCGCGGCATGGCTCTCCGGCCGGCTCGCGGAGCGCCTGGGGGATACGGCCCGGGCCCGCACGATTTACGAACAGGGGCTGTCACCGGGCCCGCAGGCCGACGTGGTGCTCCTGCACAGGGCCATGCTGGAGCACGCCCACGGCCGGATCATGCACCTCGAAGGGCAGACGGCCGACGCTGCCAAGTGGCTCGACCAGGCACGGCACCGCCTGGAGAAGGTACGGGCCCGGCCCTTCCTCGAACGCCTCGCGGGTGACATTCCGACACCGCGTACGCCCTCCGTCCCAGGGCCCGCGAACCCGGTCGCGCTCTCCGGCAGGGAACGCGACATCGCGCATCTCATCGGCCGCGGTCTGACGAACAAGGAGATCGCGAACGAGCTGTTCGTCAGCTCCAAGACCGTCGAATACCACCTCAGTCACATCTACTTGAAGTTCGGCTTCAGCAACCGTCGGGAACTGCGTGACCATGTGCAGCGCGGAGCCCTCAGCGACGCGAGCTCCTGAACATCGCTGCCGCGCACCGTATTCCACGTCCTCGCGCGTCATCGGTGGTGCCGGCCGCTCGGCGTCATCTCCCGCGGGCGGGGCCGCCCGCCCGGTAGCGGGTCGGGGTGGTTCCGTACGCCGTGCCGAACGCCCGGGCGAAGTGGCTCGGGTCGGCGAAGCCCCAGCGCGCCGCGATCACGGAGACGGGCTCCGCACCCGAGGCGAGATCCGCACGCGCGCCGGCGAGCCGGCGGGTCCGGACGACCCCGGCGACGGTCTCCCCGCTCTCCTCGAAGAGACGGTGCAGGGTGCGGACCGAGACGCCATGTGCCCGCGCGACCGCCGCCGGCGTGAGGCCGGGGCGGGTGAGGTTGCGGTCGATCCACCGCAGCACGGCCGCACGTCGCAGGGGGAAGGGGAGCGCCGCCTCGGCCGGCACCGGGCCAGGCCTGCCGAGCCCGGCGTGCAGTGCGGCCGAGACCAGATGCAGTGCCGCGTTGCGGGCCGACACCGCCGCCGCAGCAGACAGCTCCTCCGCCGATCCCGCGAGGAGTTCGAGATATCCGGCGAGCAGCCGGGTGGAGGCGGCGGATCCGTCCAGGATGCCGCAAACGGGTCCGCTGGGTCCGCCCACCTCGCGCAGCGCCCGCCGCGGGATCATCAGGCTGCGCTTGGCCAGAGGCTCCCAGACCTGGAAGCGAGTCGGCCTGGCGCTGTCCCACGCGACGGCGTCGCCCCGGCGCACCTCCCCGGTCAGGCCGTCCTGCGTGACCGTTTCCCGTCCGGCGTGCGTGAACGTCATGACGACGTGGCCGGCCGATGCGCTCTCGACGAGATCACGGCCGCGTACGCCCGAGCAGGGGTCGCACCGGGTGTCCACCAGGGTCAGATCGTCCACGAAGATCCGGCTCACGGATGCCCGGAACAGTCCGCCACCGTGACCGGGCGGCGTGAGCCGCACGCGTGTGGCGAAGTGCGTGGCGGACAGGAGTTCCTCCCAGCGCCGCTCCCGCTCCTGCGGCAGAACCCCTTCCAGACTGAAGTGTTCGACCCTCGTCGCCACCGTCCTGCCTCCGCGTGTCCTGAGTCCCGGCCGTCGTGCGAGCCCACCGAAACACGCCGGCGAGCGGCCCCGCACCGGCGATTCACCAAGTGCGCGCCCGCCGTGAGCGACCGGTGGTGCCGACCGGCCGACCCCGGCTTCCTCCTCAGGGCAGGGTGTCGACCTCGACCAGGCCCAGGCGTATGGCTTCCTTGACGGTGGACGCCCGGTTACTGGACCCCAGTTTGCGGTAGATCCTTATGAGATGGGACTTGACGGTCGCCTCGGCGAGGAACAAGGCGTCCGCGATGCCCCTGTTGCTGAGCCCGTGCGCGAGAAGCCGCACGACCTCGATCTCCCGTCCTGTGAAGGCCGGTTCGGGCCGCATCAGGTGCCCCACCAGGTGTTTCGCCGCTTCCGGGGCGAGCCCCATACCGCCTGCCGCCGCGATGCGTACGGCTCGCAGCAGCTCGGCGGGCGGGCCGGCCTTGAGGACGTACCCGGTGGCGCCCGCCTCCACCGCGCGCCGGACGTCGCTCTGACTGCCGTAGCCGGTGAACATGACGACTCGGGTGCCGGGGACGGCGGCCAGGAGCCGGCGTGTCGCGTCGACCCCGTCGCTCGCGGGTCCGGCGCCGCCCGGCAGCCTGAGGTCCATCAGCACGACGTCGGGCCGCAGCCGCTCCGCCAGGCGAACGCCGTCCGAGGCGTCGCCGGTCTCGCCCACGACCTCGAACCCGGGCTCGCCGCCCAGGAGGGCGCGCAGTCCGGCCCTGACGACGGTGTGGTCGTCCACCAGCAGCAGCCGCACCGGCGCACCCGAGACGGCGCTCGTCACGGGCTGCTCCGCACGAGCCGGGGGACGGGCAGCGTCGCGTCGACGCGAGTGCCTGCGCCAGGGCCACCGTCGATCGTGCGAAGGCCGCCCGGCGGGCGCGGCTGCCACGCCGGCAGCATGGGGCGGGACAGGAACCCGGCCCGTGGAATCGGTCGGCGTCGGGCGGGGGCGGAGGGGCTGGGGGGCACGGCGGGGCTTCCTGCGGTGGCTGGAGCGGGACTCGGCAAGGAAGCAGGACTCTAGGACGCCGCCCATTTCATCTTTGTAAGCGTTCGGCGCCCGGCGCGAGAGTTCTGGCCGCCCTCCGGCCGGCCCCCGGTCTACAGCCCCGGCCGCAGGCCCGGCCAGCCGGGGGACGGGGGGCCCTCGACCTCGCCGAAGTACAGGGCGAAGGTCTGCCTCAGCCGCTCGGTCTGCGCCCGATCCTCCATGAACCGGCGGAATCCGTCGATGTGAGCGTTGGGGAACTGCCACACGGGTTTCACAGCGGAGTTCGGCACGATGTCCTCGCGGACCGACCAGCCGTTGAAGGACGCCTTCTGGCGTGCTTCGGAGAGCTGCCAGTTCAAGTACAGCTTGGCGGCCGCGGGATGGGCGGCCTGCCTGAGGATCGCGGCCCGTTGCCCCCAGGCCATGAACGGCGCCTCGTCGGGGACCACCCACTTCAGCGTCGTCGACGCGGACACCGCGCTGCCCGAACCGCCGACCCCGATGGCCTTGTGCCCGCCGGAGACCGAGGCCCCGGGGGTGTGCGTGCCGCGGGCGAACCGAGGCTGCTGCGCGGCGAAGGCAGCCACCCAGTCCCAGCCGTAGGCGCGCTGGTAGAGGGAGAAGAGGTAGAGAACCGCGTCGTCGTCGTGCGGGTAGGAGGAGGCGATGGCGTTCCTCCAGCGCGGGTCGACCAGGTCCTGCGGCGTCCTGGGCGCGTGGGCGCCGACGGCCCGGACGTCGTACAGGAAGCTGAAGGCGAGGACCATCAGCGCCGTCCATGCCCCGTCCGGGTCCTTGAACTCCTTGTGGACCTCGGCGAATCCGGCGGGCTTGTAGTGCAGCAGCCTGCCCTGCCGCTTCCAGCGGGTGAAGTCCTGCAGGGTCTGGAGCTGGACCACATCCGGGACCGGTGTGCCGGTGGCGAGCTGATGGTCGATCCGGACGTCGTGGTACTTGCTGTAGTCCACGACCACGGTCAGCTCCACCTCGGGGAAGGCCGCGGCCCACGCCGTCCGTACGCCGGCCGCCTGGCTGTCCACGTCCCCGCCCTGGTAGACGACCAGCCTGCCGCCCTCGGCGACCGCCGCCTCGTACAGGTCGTCCAGTGAACGCCGCTCCTCACCGACCGTCTCACCCTCGCCGTGCCCTGCGGGCCGGGCGAGGCCGCTCTCCGCGGACGCCGGTGCCGCGCCGGCGGCACCGAGCGCGAGACCCGAACCCGCGGCGAGAAGGCGGCGTCTGCTGAGATGCCCGGCCATGGAGGTTCCTCTCTGCTGCTCCTGCCGCTGTTCACGGTCGGCGGCACGGGAAGCCTGCCTCAGGAGGCCCTCGTCCCTCGTCGTCCGCACGGTGCCGCTGCTTCAACCGTTCGGTGGAATCGGCCTCGCGCGGGGGCGGCACCCGGTCACCGGCTCCCGGCGCCCGACGTCGCCCGATAGCGTCCCTGCTCCGCCTGCGTGACCAGCCCGTCGGCCATCAACCGCTCCACGTGGCGCAGCGCCGTCCGCCGCTCCACCGGCATCACGGCCGGCCCCTGGACGTGGGGCCGGTACACCAGCCTGTGCTCGGCGATCTCCTCGATCGTCCGCGGCTCACCGAGGAACGCGAGCAGTACGGCCTCCCGCCGTCCGATCACCTCGGCGTAGCCGTCCAGGCGGCGCCCGAACGCCGCGGCCCCCTCGATCACGCCCTTTTGATGGGCGGTGCCGTACCAGCGCGCGTCGATGTCCCGGCACCGGCGCATCGACGCCTCGAAGGCCGTGAGATCGCTGCCGACGTCACCGTAGTAGGGGCCGAACGACGTCAGGTCGATGTCCGCGATGAAGAAGAAGCCGTCCGGCTCGATCAGGAAGCCGCAGTGTCCGGCCGTGTGGCCCGGCAGCTGGACGACCGTGACGGTGCGTCCGCCGAGGTCGAAGACAGCGCCGTCCTCGAAGCCCGTCGCCTCCGGACGCCCCGTCACATGGAACGTGTCCCGCATCATGGCGTCGACCTCCTCGACCGCCTCGGGCGGAAGACCGAGCCCCCGCACCATGACCTCGCGGGAGCGCAGCGCCGCCAGATCGGCCTCATGGACCAGGACCGGTACGTCGTAGCCCGCCAGGCCGGCGATGTGGTCCTCGTGCGTGTGACTGATGAGCACCAGATCCGCGGGCGGCGCGCAGCCCAGGAGGCCGAGCGAGGGATCGACGACCACCGAGGTGTCCGCGCCCCGTACGCGCAGTGAGTTGGCGTACGGATAGGCGCCCGTGCCGGCGCCGACGAGCACGCTCACTGCACCGAACCGTGCGGTTGTGTATCCAGCGGTGGTCATGTTCCGGCCGATCAGTCCTCACCCCGATGCCGCTACCGAAAACGGATCCGGCCGCCGGTCAGGCCCCGACGGGAGAGCGGCGAGCGGACCGCGCACGAGCCGAATGCTCAACCAGGTGCGCGTTTGCCGACGTGACCGCTCACCGAGGAGCCGCTGAACAGCGGTCATCACGAGGTGTGATCGTCCACCACCTTCCGTGAGCAACGCCGTCACCCGGTGCGCCGTCTTCGGCGCAGGCAACCACGTTCGCGAGCGACGAGCTCGACGACCAAGCGGCAGTGAGCCGCGACAGATCCGGTGTCGACGAGTGTAGTGAGGGGAGGCTGCGTGACCGAGCGAAGCCGGCGCGGCCGGGACGGGAGGAGGCCCCGCGGCCTGTTGCGTCGCGCGGGATCCAGGGCGGCGTACCTCGTCGCCGTCGTCGGCGGCGCCGTAGTCCTGACGGCGGCCGTGACGGCGGGATACGCCTATATCAGTGTGGACAGCACCAGGAAATCCGTGGATCTGGACCGGGAACTGGGCACCCGGCGACCGCGGAACGTCGAGGACGGCTCGCTGGACATCCTGCTCCTGGGCTCCGACTCCAGGGCCGGCGACAACGCCGAGTACGGCCGGGACGAGGGCTCCTCCCGCTCCGACACTGCGATGCTCGTGCACATCCACGAAGGGCGCACCCGCGCGACGGTCGTGTCGATACCGAGGGACACGCTGGTGTTCCGACCCCCGTGCCCCGGCCGCGACGGCAGGACCGTGGCCGCGCAGGACCGGGCGATGTTCAACTCGGCGTACGAGGTCGGGGGCCCGGCCTGTGCGGTCAGGACGGTCGAGCACCTGTCCGGCATCCGGCTCGACCACTACATCGAAGTGGAGTTCTCCGGGTTCAAGGACATCGTGGACGCGCTGGGCGGGGTCGAACTGACCACCACCGAACGCATCGTGGACACCGACAGCCGAATCGACCTGCCCGCCGGCACGCACACACTGAACGGTGAGCAGGCGCTGGCCCTCGTCCGCACGCGCAAAGGGGTGGGAGACGGCAGCGACCTGGGCCGGATCGAGTTGCAGCAAGCGGTGTTCACCGCCCTGCTCCACCAGATCAAGAGGGCAGGGACGTTCACCGATCCGAAGAAGCTGTACGACCTCGCCCGGATCAGCGCCCGGTCGATCACGACCGACGAGCCACTCGCGTCGACTCGTGCCCTGATCGAGTTCGCGAGCGCGCTGAAGGCCCTCGCCGCGGACCGGGTGCACCTGGTCACTCTGCCGGTCGCGATGGACGCCGTCGACCCCAACCGGGTGGTGCCCCTGCCGGAGGAGAGCCGGCTGCTGTGGCAGGCGCTCAGGCAGGACCGGCCCGTTCCGGGCGGCATCGGGCGCGGCGCGGCCGGGGGCCGGGCGAAGGACGTCGTCAAGCCGAAACCCCCTTCGTAGAACGCCGGTCGAGTCGTCCGTTCGCACAGTGATGAATCCCGGGAGGAGTGAACCATGCGTGCGGGAACCCGCGGAAGCGCAGCCATGGCGGTGCTGTCGATGCTGGTCGCGATGGCGATGGCAGCGGCGTGGACCGAGCGGTTCCAGCAGGACGCGGGGGAGGCCGGCGCGAACTCCCCGCTGAAGGGTGCCGCGCAGGGCGGCGAGCGCAGCCCGTCCGGCCCTCCTGCGCGGCCGACGCAGGACACCGACAGGAAGGGACGGGGGAACGAGCCCGGTCCGGCGCGTTCCCCGAAGCCCGTCAGTGACGAGCTGAGCCATGCCTCCGACAGCGGCCGCAAAGCGGTGAACATCACCATCGACGACGGACCGCATCCCGAGTTCACACCCCGGATGCTGGATGTCCTCAAGGAGTACGGGGCCAGGGCGACGTTCTGCGTCGTGGGCGCACAGGCCCGCAGACATCCGCAGTTGGTGAAGCGGATCGTCGCCGAGGGAAACCGGCTGTGCAACCACGGCGATTCGCACGACTCCACCATGGACAGGAAGCCGGCTGCCCATCAGGCCAAGGAGATCCTCGACTCCGCCGAAGCGATACGGGATGCTTCGGGGGGCGTTCCCGCGATGTACTACCGCGCACCGGGCGGAGCCTTCACCGCCTACAGCCGCAAGCTGGCCGCACGGCACGGTATGCGGCCCCCGGGCTGGAACGTGGACCCCCGGGACTGGGCGCTGCCCGGCGTGGACGCCATCGTCAGATCGGTCAGGTCACAGCTGGCGAACGGGCCGACCGTCCTCCTCCACGACGGGGGCGGCGATCGAGCCCAGTCCGTCGAGGCGCTGCGCCGGCTGCTGCCCTGGATGAAGAAGCAGGGCTACACCTTCGGCTTCCCGGTCCGCTGACCGGGACGATCCGTGCCCGTGTCCGCCCATCGCAACCTATTTCGCTGATGATTCCACGGCCGTCGCGTGGTGTTCTTCAGGGAATTGAGTCGCCACGTCACGAGGTGGGTTCCATCATGCCGTCGCAGCGAATACTCCTCCGCGGAGGCACCGTCATCACCATGGATCCGCGGCACGGCACTCTGCCCTGCGCGGACGTCCTGATCGAGAACGGCCTCATCGAGAAGGTCGCCCCTCACATCGAGGCCGACGCCGAGATCATCGACGTCAGCGGCCACATCGTGATGCCCGGAATGATCGACACCCACCGGCACACCTGGCAGACGCTGCTGCGGTCGCTGTGCGCCGACTGGACGCTCATCGACTACATCTTCGGTGTCCGGCTGGCCGTGGCCAACGCCTACACCGCCGAGGACATGTACCTCGGCAACCTGCTCGGCTCACTGGACGCCATCAATTCCGGCGTGACCACGTTGCTGGACTTCTCCCACTGCACCAACACCCCCGAGCACGCGGACGGGGCGATCACAGGTCTGCGGGACGCCGGCGTCCGGGCCGTGTTCGGGTACGGGTTCTACGAGTCCAACCGCGCGGCCCCGCCCCACTTCACCACGCATGACGAGCGGTTGGCCGACCTGTCCAGAGTCGCCGGCACCTGGTTCAGCGGCCGGGACGGTCTGCTGACCCTCGGGGTGGCGCTCACCGAGCAGGAGACGATCCCCTTCGAGACGGTCCGAGCGGAGATTCTCGCGGCCCGCGAACACGACGCCCTGATGGTCACCCACACCGGATCGGTGTGGGGGGTGCCCACCGGGATCGCCGAGCTGGCCGAGGCGGGCCTGCTCGGCCCGGACCAGGTCCATGTGCACTGCAACTCGCTCAGCGACAACGACTGGCAGCTCCTCGCGGAGCACGGGGCCAAGGTGTCCATCTCGCCGGAGACCGAGCTCAACATGGGAATGGGCCGGCCCGTCTTCGCCGCTGCGGAGCGACACGGGATCAAGCCGACCCTGTCCTGCGACATCGCCTCTTTCAACAGCGGGGACCTCTTCACGCAGCTACGGGTGGGCCTGGGCTTTCACCGCTGGGCCGAGACGGAGGAGATGAATCTGCGCGGCGTCAATCCCGAGCAGGTGAAGCTCAGCGCCGAGGCGGCACTGCAGTGGACTACGACGAACGCGGCCGACGCCATCGGGCAGGCGGACCGCATCGGCGCGCTCCGGGCCGGCATGAGCGCCGACATCGTCGTCATCGGAGGCCCGGGAACCTCCCAGCACCCGCAGCTCGACCCGGCCGGGACCGTCGTCTTCCAGACCGGCCCCGAGGACGTGCGGCACGTCCTGATCGACGGCCGGTTCGTCAAGCGCGACGGGGCGCTCGTCGGCGTGGACCTCCCCCATCTGCTCGGTGCCGCCGACACCAGCGCCGAGAACATCCTCAAGCGAGTGGGCGAGACGGGCCGGGAGCTGCCGGGAACACCGCGCGAGGGATGGCAGTCGCTCGCCGCCCAGATGGTCCCTCCCGCGTAGGGGCCGCGCGACTCGGCGCTCCCACCGTCGCCGACGCCTTGAATCACGGCTGAACGTGAAGCCGGCACGCACCGACGCGTGAACATCGCACTCGTGGCACGACTGGACACGGACGACGCCAGCCGCGTGCCGGAGGAGGAAGGACAACCATGACCACTCCGCTTCATCAGTCACCTCACCCCCTGACCTTCGTGGCCCAGAGCGGTGGCGAGGGTTCCCCTCGCGACGGGGAAGTGGCCTACCACATCGAAGTGATGGGCCTGGGCGGATTCCAGAAGGAGGGCCTCGCCCGAGACGTCCGCAGCGACCGGACCTGGCGCCTGGTATGCGATGAAGGCGCCTACTTGAACGGTGCCAACATGGCACCGGCACCGCTCGCGTACTGGGTGGGCGGCCTGCACGCGGACATCACGGCCCGGATCGCCGAAGCAGCCCGTGAGGCCGGCGTGGTACTCGACGATCTCGCCGTGACCGTCACGCAGGGTTTCGGCGTCCAAGGGTCGTTCGCCAAGGGAGAGGCCGTCGCGCAGGTCCACCACATGACCTGTGACGTCGACCTGACATGTGATCAGGACGACGCGACCGTGAACAGGCTGGTCGAACACGCCCTGGGCAAGTCCTCCGCCATGGCCGCCGTGGGCGGCGCCCACGAGGGCCTGTTCTCCCTGAGCACCAACGGCAAAGCGACACCCGTGCGCCTTCCGGTGTCCACGGAGCCATTGACCGACCCCTTCCTCCGGCACGCACAGCAGCCCGAACCGGCCGAGACGCGCCCCGAGGCGGTGCCTGTCGCGCACCCCGAGGGGGACAAGCCGCCCGTCATGCTGAGCGATGACAACGACGGCACGGTGAGCTGGCGCATCCGGACCGACGGCGGCCTGGACCCCGCCACGGGGCTGGTCGCCTCGCACGTCTGGTTCTCGGAGAACTCCGCCACCTGGACGCTGGTCAGTGACCCGGCCAACCAGGCGGCTCCCGACCCGCTCGTGTACTTCGCCATCGGCACGGCCTTCTGCTTCCACACCCAGCTGTGCCGCTACGCCACCATCCGCCGGCTCCCGGTCGACGCTCCCCGCCTCGCTCAGCTGAGCCGGTTCCCGGCATCCGGCTTCAAGCCGCTGGACACGTGCCTGTTCCTGAACGGCCAGTTGTCCGAGGACGACGCGACCAATCTGATGACCGCCGCGGCGAACACCTGCTACGCGCACCGGGCCCTCACCGTCGCGGTCGAGCAGCGTGTCACCACCACTCACAAAAGGGCCGGCTGACCCGCCGACGACCCGCTTCGGCAGGTCCTACCCTCCATAGTCGCCGCACGGCGTCGCCCTTTTCTCCTTCGGCAAGTCCAGGTTGAAGAGGGCTCCGTCTCCAGGCCGGCCCTCGAAAGGGCGACGTCGTTCCGACAGGCCGACTCGCGTGCGGTGCCAGTGCTTACCGTCACGGTCGGTGAAACGTAGATACCGGACGTCCCACTCCATACGGTTCAGATGCACGTGAGTGGATGGCCCGGACAGGGGCTGGATGTCTTCATCCGGGAACACAAGCTCGGTGCAAGGGGGGACGTTGTTCAGCAGCAGGAAGTACAGGTGTTTCGCACGGGTGGCGGTGATCGGGGCGGCCGGTACGGCGACCCCAAGTCTCGTGACCGGGTCGGGCGAGCGGTTGACGACGTGGAGGTTGTCGCCGTCCCAACCGTCTTCAACCCAGTAGGTGACGCGCATCGCCTGCTCGCGCCTCTCGCGCTCAGCATCGTCGCCGGATTGGTCGAGCTGAGCCTCGGAGACCTTCGCGCCGTAGAACGTGGCTACTCCGGTGAAGATCAGGCCCCCAATGGCCGCTACAGCGCCAACAACCGTTCCGATGTGCGCCCAGGGGACCCGGCGCCACCAAACTCCCGGTGGTTCCGCCCGCGGCCGGGCTCTCACCTGGCCCGGCCGCTGCCGCGACAGGCGCAGAGTCACCCGCCGTCCTTGATGCCCGGGCCCCGAATGGCGCACAGCTCCCTCCCCTGGGCCGCGAACACCCGCGCCAGGCAAGTGGTGACGAGCTGATCGGACCGCGGACCCCACGGTCCGGGTGATCGAGGCCGCACCACACCCAGCGCCTCACGTCGGCGGCCGACGTCACCTCAACGACTCGCAGTTGCAGGGGTGACGGGGGTACACGGTGCGTGGTGCCGGCTGTGCTACGACCTTGTGCGTGAGGGCCCGGGACCATCGATGCGGGTGACTTGTACGGCCCACCAGACCTCGAGCGCGGTGCCGGCTTCGCGGAGGTCACACCCGGTCAGTTCTTGGTACCGCCTGATGCGGTAGCGCAGCGTGTTGGGGTGGATGAGGAGCTCTCGGGCTGCGGGCTCGATGCGTTGGCCGTGCGCCAGGTAGTACTTCACCGTCGTGAGGAGGTTGTCCGCCACGTCGTCGGAAAGAGCGGCCAGGGGGGCCAGGTAACGCAGGGCGAGTTCCTCGCCCACCTCCTGGTCCGACATCACCGCCGGCAGGACTCCGAGGCTCGCCATGTCGTGGATGCCGGGCATTCCGAAAGCGACAGCGGTCGTCAGTGCCCTGGTGGCCCTGCGGAACGAGTGAGCCAGATCGTCGAACGGGACCGCCGGGCCGAGGCCCACGTAGCCGTCGTCCAGCCGGTCGGGGGGAGTGTCGACGAAACCTGCGAGGTCTCCGTCGATGACGCTGACCAGTCCGCTCCGCCCGCCACCCGCAAGGCCGAGTCTGCCCTCCAGCTCCGTCACGGACTCCCCCGAAGAGCAGACCCGGGCACGTATCGCATGGAAGCGACGCCCGAGTTCGAATCCGTACATCTGCGCGCGCAATCGGATGTCGCCGATGCCGAGAGTGGAGTGCAGGACGCCCCGCACGAATTCCGAGCGCCGCTCGTACTCACTGCCCACGTTCTCCAGCTCGGCGTCCCGATGGCCCTGGGCGCTGACGACCATGGCCGCGTTGCAGGTGGTGTGCAGGTCCATGACCAGTTGCAGCAGCACCGGTTCGGCGACGGCTTGGGCATGTCCGTATCGGGCGATCTCCTCGACGAAGGTCTGGGCGCACACCCGCCAGCCGTGCAGCAGATCATCGATCGGCACACCCATGCCGGCGCGCTGCCGGCCGTGCGTTTCGATCTCGGCGAGCTCCGAGGCACTGAAGTCTCTGTTCGCGGAGAGCGCGCCGATCACGATGTCGTCGAGGGTGACGATGGCCGGCAGCAGCGTCGATGGGTCGAGCGACCGATAGGTGGCGTTGTCGGCTCGCAGGCGCTCCACGCACAGAGCGGCCAGGCGGGTTCCCTCCTGGGAGCCGTAGCCGATCAACTCCCCCCGGTCATCGACGTCGGTGTCCTGCGTCCGTGTCGCGGGGTGTTCCTTCGGCGACCACTCCTGCATCGGTCAGCTCCTGTCCGTGCGCCCGGATACCGAGGTCGGGCACGGTCGTTCAGTGGCCCGCCTCCGGCCCGGCCCTTTCCTCGCAGTAGAGCCGTTCAATGAGGTCGGCGTACTTGTCGTGGATGACCTTACGGCGGAGTTTCAACGTGGGGGTCAGCTCTCCATTCGCGACGGTCAGCTCACTCGGGAGCACCTCGAATTTCTTGATCTGCTCAACTCGGGCGAGCATTTGGTTACCGGTGCCGATCGCCCGCCGCACTTCGGCGATCACTTCTGGATGTTCCGCAGGACCATGCACCGAGGTGTCGATCCCATGAGCCGCACAGAAAGCGTCGAGGGCATCGGCCTCGAGAACGACCAGAGCCACATTGTACGGCCGTCCGTCACCCACGGCGATCACTTGGCCGATGACCGGACTGGCATCCTTGATTTTGCTCTCGATGGCGACGGGCGACATGTTCTTGCCCGCCGCGTTGATGATCAGCTCTTTCTTGCGGCCGACGATCCTCACATAGCCGGCGTCGTCGATCACGGCGAGGTCCCCGGTGTGCAACCAGCCCTCCGGGTCCAGCACCTCATTCGTGAGGCCGGGTTCGCCGCGATATCCGCGCATCACCGTGGGCCCCCGGAAAAGCAGTTCCCCGTCGTCGAGCAGACGTATTTCGGTACCGGGCAGGGGCAGCCCCACCGTGCCCGCCTCGAAGGCCCCCAGCGGGTTGACCGTGCCCAGTCCCGCGTTCTCCGACATGCCCCACACTTCACAGATCTCGATCCCCAGACCGAGGAAGTACTCCAGCGTCTGTACCGGCATGGGGGCCGCGCCGACCACGGCGAGGCGGCACGCGTCCAGACCGAGACGCCGCAGCACGGCCGAGCGCTGCTCGCCGGTCAGCGCGGCCGGGTCGTCGATGCCCTGTGCCTGCAGGGCCGTCCGCAGCTTCTCCCATACCCGCGGCACCCCTCCCCAGTAGGTCGGCCGCACCTGAGCCACCACGTCCATGATCTGCCGGGCGTCCGCCACGCTGGTCGTGGCCGACCCCGTGACGGCGGGCAGGTAGTGGAACCATCCGCGATCCGCGATGTGTGCGGACGGCAGGTACGAGGTGCTGCGCCCGCCCCGAGGCATGGCGAGGGTCTCGCAGATGCCCTGCAGCGCGAAGACCATGTTCGCGTGGGTGATCTCGGCGCCCTTGCGCTGCCCGGTCGTACCCGACGTGTAGATCAAGGTGAGCACGTCATCGGGCCGCACGGCCCGCCACGCCGCATCGAAGTCGAACTCCGGCGCTCCGAGTGCCTCCAGGTCGGCCAAGGACATGACGTCCGCCGAAGTCGGCCGGTCAATCACCACCACGGACTTCACGGCCGTACCCTGGCGTGCCGTCAGCACCTGGTCCAGGAACTGTGCCTCCATCACCACCACCCTGGCCCCGGAATTGTGAAGGAGTACGGCGATCTCGTCGACCGGCAGTGTGTTGTAGACCGAGAACGGCACCGCACCCAGGTGAACGGAAGCCATGTCGAGGATGTGGAATTCCGGCCGGTTGGCAAGCATCAGCGCCACGCAGTCCGAGTGTCCGACTCCGAGGGCTGACAGCCCGCCCGCTGTGTCACGCACCCGCTGCGCATAGTCCCGCCAGGTCAGCTGCACGGACCCGTCAGGGGTACCCAGAGCGAGTTCGTCGGCGCACGTTCGAGCCGTCAGCTGAAACGCCTCACACAGCGTCGAGGCATTCAGTCCCGGTGGGGTGGCTCCTGCGAACATGTCATCTCCTTGCCGCCGAACGACTCCACTCCGTTTCGAGCATTCCTGTGACGGGATCACAGCGCCATGGAGCGGATTCCAAAGAACCGACTGCGGAGGTTGTGGAAAATTACAGTCGGCCGGATCGTTCAAGGAGGAAAGGGAAGCTGCGGAGTTCCGGCCGGCGGCGCTCACTACGATGACCGCATGCAGTGGCTGGAGATAGGCACGGACAATTGCACCGTCCAGCGCACCCTCGACCTGGTCGGCGAGAAATGGACGCTGCTGATCGTGCGCGACGCCCTGACCGGTGTCCGCCGCTTCGAGGACTTCCGACGGCATCTGGGCGTCTCGGAAGCGGTCCTCGCCGACCGGCTGCGCAAACTGGTCGCCGCGGGAATCATGGAGACCGCCCCGTACCGGGAACGAGGCAGCCGGACACGGAACGAGTACCGCCTGAGCCGGAAGGGCCACGATCTGTGGCCGATCCTGATCGCCCTGCGACAGTGGGGCGAGACTCACGCGGCCAACCCCGAGGGCCCGGTCCTGGACATCCGGCACCGTGACTGCGGCGCCCCGGTGCACGTCGTGGTCGAGTGCCGCGGGAACCATGCCGCACTCTCCCCGGGCGAGGTCACCATCACCCCGGGACCCGGGGCCCGCCCCCGGAGCTGACCGCGACACCCATTGCGGCGGGCGCGCGGGAGCCGGCCCTACGCTGCGGCGAAGCCCGCCGTCGGGGCGCGCGGGAGCCGGCCCTACGCTGCGGCGAAGCCCGCCGTCGCCACAGCAGCGTGTCGAGCTGCACGTCGGAAACGACCCAGGGGTCCGCCGATCGGGCTCTGCGACAGCGACAGCGACGGCGGCAGCGACAGCGACGGCGCCGGACTGCCCCGGCTGGGCCGATCCCGTGAACTCCTGCATCACGTCCGGCAGTTGCCGTTGCGGGAATGCGGCCCACAATTCAACTCCGGTGGAACGCGGGGATGTTGACCGTATTTCCATGTGCATGCCGAGTTGCGCTGCACGCGCTGTGCGGTGATACGGAATGGGTGCTTCATAAGCATTCCGTTCAGCTTCACAATAAGTAAGTCGCCGATTTTTTTACACCATGCAGTTGACAGCTTCTTGAGTCGGCGTAACGTGACGGTGTGGCCGCTTGGCTCACTGTCTGAGCGGCCGTGTTCTCGTCAATTCCGCATGCCGCGCCGCGAGTTATCGCCTTGCCGCGAAACTCCCCTTCGCTGGTTCATTCGCCGAGTTCTATGCGTGTATTTCGCTGGAGTTTTCCATGGGCATCGAGACTTTTCGCCGTTTCCCCGCAGCCGGAGACGAAATCCCCGCCCCTCCGATCACACCCGGGTCGTTCTCCGTGACGACACAGATGATGCAGGACGCTGTCCGTGCGATCGGTGTCGCCGCCGGCGACGGAATCAACCAGGAAGCCCTGTTCGCGAACCCCTTCAAGGAGGGACGCGAAGAGGCACTGGTCATCACTCCCGAGGGAAAGCTGACGTACCTGCAGCGTACGGAGTCGTCCGGGACGGGCTGGGAGCAACAGGACGTCAACGGGGCGCCGTTGGCCGCCGAAGTGGTGATCGCCGTGCACCCCTCCGGGGAGGTGTGGGCGATCTGCTCGGCGAGGGACGGCTCGGACAGACCCTTCGCGATGGTGCTCACACTGGACGGCGGAACGGCCGGCACGACTCGGTGTTCGTGGGAGCACAGGATCGAGTTCAACCTGCAGAGCCTGTATGCCCGTTCCCTGTGCGTGTCCTACTCGCCCAACAGCGGGCCGCTGGTGCTCGGATCGACGATCGAAGCGCACGGCGGCGGTGCGTTCTTCGTGCTGCTCCCGAAGCTCCCGACATTCAACGGGAGCGGGCCGGCCTGGGTCGAGCACTTCACCAACCTGTTCGCCCCCGGCTTCCCGATCGTCGGCGGCGGATTCCTGCCCTACTATCCCGCGACCGGCCAGAAGAACGTGTACGTGTACTACTTCCTCAACGGGAAGCAGCTACTGCGGTACGAGGAATCCGCGGGTCAATTCCAAGGCCCGTTCGAGGTCAGCCGGACCGTCGACCAGTTCTGCGGAAGCTACTACGTTCCGAACCTCAACCAGGACAATCCGCAGGGAGACGTGGGCTTCGCCTATCTCGACGGCCAGTACCTGGTGACGGGGTCGTACATGGCCCCCGGTCACCACCTCATGATGGATCCCGTGGTGGGCACCGGGTTCGACCCCGCCGCCCGTGCCCGGGCGTGGCAGGACGCCGACGGGCTCCTGCACGTGTTCGGCTCGTCCTCGGACCAGGGCGGCACCGCCGGCAACCTGCAGGTCCTGCATCAGGCCACATGGCAGACCATCGACCGGGGCACGGGCCCGGACCGGGCACAGGTGGTCCAGCCGGCGTGGACATCGGCGAAGGTGACCTCCGCACCGTCCGGGATCGGCGGCTACGATCTGCTCAATTCCCTGGACCGCCTGGTGGCGTTCGACTACACGAGCAGTGGCAAGGCCGATCATCTGCTCGCCTACCGCCCCGGCGCGCGGGTCGTATGGGTCGTCGGACGGGGTGCGACACCCGGCGGGTTCGACCGCGACTTCCACTCGGAATCGGGTCTCCCCGGATACGACTTCGCCTCCCCCGCGGACCAGGTCGTGGCGTACGACTACACGGGGGCGGGAAGTCCCCGACATCTTCTCGCCTACCGGCCGGGAGCGGGCAAGTTCGCCATCTTCAAGAAGCAGGTGGGCGCCGCCGGTTTCACCTCGGTGCTCTCCGCGGGCACCGGCGGAATCGGGGAACCAGGGCGGAAGTACGACCTGGCCAGCGCGGCCGACCGGCTCGTGCCGTTCGACTACACCGGCTCGGGGAAGAACGACCATCTCCTGGCGTACCGGCCGGGCACGGGCACGGCCTGGGTGCTGGCACCCCAAAAGGACGGGACGTTCCACCCCGAGGTGACCTCCACCACGGGCCTGGGCGGATTCAGCCTGGACAACCCCGCCGACATCATCGTCGGCCTCGACTACAACAGCTCCGGCAGCAACACCCATCTGCTGGCCTACCGCCCCGGCACGGGAAAGGCCTACATCCTCGGCACCGACAAGAACGGCACGTTCTTCGCCGAAGTGCAGAGCGACACCCACGGCCTCGGCGGCTACGACCTCATCCGCCCCAACGACCGTCTCGTACCGTTCGACTTCACGGGCCTCGGAAAGAACGACCACATCTTCGCCTACCGCCCGGGCGACGTGCCGAAGTACGGCGATCAGACCGTGTGGATCCTCAAACGCGACCGGAACGCGCCGACGCAGTACACGCGCGACATCTGGAACCGCTACGGCATCGGCGGATACGACTTCGCCTCCTCGGCGGACACGGTGACCGCGTACGACTACAGCGGCACCGGCAGCCTGGAATACCTGGTCGCCTATCGCCCCGGCGCGGGCAAGGTCTCCGTGATGGGGCAGCGCGGCGGCAAGATGGCACCCGTCTATCAGGCACCGCCGGGAGCCGCGACATTCGTCACGGTCGGACTGCACGCCGACATCATCGACTTCCAGCTCGACCCGTACCCCGACTACAAGCCGTCCGAGCTGATCAAGATGAGCGGGATGAACCCCGCCGAGGCGTACTGCGTGTGCACTCAGGACGTCACGACGTCACAGTGGCAGACGGACAAGGTGCGGATCCCGCCCCGCACCCACGCCGACCCCTTCGTCGTCTCCCACTACGTCGCCGAGGCGACACTGCTCTCCACGATGGGCCGGCCCATGAACGGGCACCGGGTGAGCGTCTCCGCCGACTCGCTGGTGGAGGTCCAGATCGACGAGGTGTCCTACCAGGTGGGTCCGGGCCGCACCATCGCCGTCACCACCGACCCGTCCGGCAAGCTCGTCGTCTCCATCGCCGCACGGGGCCTGAACCCACCCGTCGTCCATCTCAAGGCCGACGGCCTGGAGCAGGGTGCCGCGATCGACTTCGCGTCCCAGGCGAACTCCTTCCTCGCCGGGGACAGCACCCTGCCGTCCCAGAAGGGGAAGTTCTCCGCCGGCCTCCTCAAGGAGGCTCAGGTCACGCCGAACGACATGAAGCTGCAGGTCGAGGAACTCGCGGACTGGGCCGCTCTGGAGGAGCGCGGTCTCACCCCGCAGACAGTGGTGGACCACTGCCGGAACATGTACACCCAGGCGGCCGGCAGCGAGGAGCTCAAGCTCACCTTCGACGGGGAGAGCGCGGAGCCCGTCGTCGGGTACGTCATCCAGCTCTGGGACGAGGACCGGCCCGCCTTCCAGGCCTTCCGGACCCAGGAGGAAGTCGACGCCTACCGCTCCTACCGCAGCGGCCACCCGGCTTACGGGGGCTGGTGGGACGACTTCACCAGTTGGGCGTCCGACGTGTGGGAAGGCATCAAGACCGGTGCCACGAGGGTCGCCGAGGTCATCGTCTCCACCGTGGTCGAGATAGCCATCTGGATCGGCGATGCCGTCGTCTCCCTCGGCGAGATGATCATCGAGGCCATCGAGCAGGCGATCGCAGCCGTCGAGGCCGTCTTCCAGATGATCGCCGACGCCATCATGCGCGTGATCGACTGGCTCAAGTCGCTGTTCGACATGGCGGACATCTGGGACACGAAGAAGGCCATCCAGTCGTGCCTCACGGGCACGGCACTGCCGCTGATCAAAACGCTGATCAGCGGCGTAGGGGATCGCTCCGAACAGTGGTTCCTGGACCAACGCCCCGTGTGCAAGCAGTACTTCGACGCCATGTGCGACCGGTACAGCGACACCCGTGTCGGTGACTTCCCCAACAAGGTCGGTGACATCCCGACGGAATCCGGGGGTGCGGTCGCACAGGGCGATCTCAAGAGCCCGCAGGCCAACTGGATGCAGAACAAGGCGCTCGGCGCCAGCGATCTTCCGGCCTCCCTCGGGGACATCCTCCACGTGAGCGACAGCAACACCCTGGTCGAGGACTTCGAGAACTTCCTGAAGGACCTCCTCGAAGACCCGGCCTGGGCCACTCTCGTGTCCGACCTCGGCAACCTGGGAAGCGCTCTGCTCGACTTCCTGGACCCCACCGACGCAGGCACCACGAGCAGCGCCAATATCGTGAACCTGCTGCGGGCGGTGCAGAAGACCGTCGACGACCTGCTCGTGGCGGCGGGCAAGCTCGTCAAAATGTTCCTGGACTTCCTGGGCAAAGCCGTCGACCAGGTCGCCGAGTTCCTCCTCGCGCCACTGGACAACCTGGGCTTCGTCGCCACCCTCTACGACTGGGTGCAAGCCGGAGCCAACGTCGACAAGGACAAACGCGAGAAGCCCAGCCTCCTCGGCCTGGCCAGCCTCATCATGGGATTCTTCGTGACCACGCTGTACAAGCTCATCAACGGCGTGGACAACCGTCCCTTCCCGGGCGGCGAGTTCGTCAAGATTCCCATCCCGGACTTCGACAACCCGGCCACGGGCCCCCAGCCCGCGGACGACCCGGACGAGAACATGCGACTGGTGGAGTTCCAGTGCAGCGCCATCCCGGCCGGCGTCATGCTCGGGCTCGTCGTGGGGATGACGGATCTCCTCAAGGGACCGACGGACTTCATCCCCGAATTCGGGGCCAAGGAAACAGCTCGCGGAGTCCTGAACACCCTTGAACTCCTCGGCAATGCCTGGGCTTTCGCGCTGGGGTTTCCCAGCGTGAGCGCACCGAAGAAGGACTGGGACGGCTGGGGGTACTCCGCGACTGTCTTCAGGGGGCTGTTCCTGCTCCTCGACACGATCGCGGCGGTCGCCTCGATGAAGGCCAAGTCGCTCGGGAAGGTCACCTCCGTGCTCAAGAACCTCGGCTACGACGACGACGAGGCCGAGGCCGCGAAGAGCATCTTCCCCGGCTGGATCTTCCAGTTCGCCGGAGGGGTGTGCATCTTCGTCTGCGGCGTCGGCGGCGCGGTCACCTCCCGTGATGACGAGGTACTGCCGGAGCCGTTGTGGGCGATGGGAGTGGCAGAAGCAGTGATGGACCCATTGCCCCGAATGCTTCAGGGGCTCCGCTACAAGCTCGAACACAAGGGATTGAGCAAGGGCGCGTGGGCTGCGATAGCAGTCGCCGACGGGATCCTGTCAGGGACGCCGCTCATCCTGCAGGGGGCCGCGGCATCCGACGCCCACTGCCACCGGCCACGGCCCGCCGAGACGAAGGAGTTCACCGTCCAGCACGGGGAGGACCTCGACCTCGCGATCTTCTCCGGCGGAGGCTCCATCTTCCAGGGAAACCTCATCAACACCAGCACCACGTCCCAGCCGGCACTCCCCGCCTCCGTCAGCGTCAAGGGCGCCCACGTCACGGGAAGCTTCCCCAGCACCAGCGTCGGTACGACCTACACGGTGCAGGCCCAGATCCGTGACCAGTTCGCACCTCCCATGTACGCCGACACGACGGTGACCATCAAGGTGACATAGACGCCGGGGCACCGACGGATGACCGCGGGGCAGGGAGCAACCGCTCATGGTTGCTCCCTGCCCCTGTCCCTGCCCGGCCGGTCGCTGTGACTGCCGGAGCCGCCCCGCGGGTTCGCTCTGCTCGGCGGCCCGCGCCCACCCCTCGGACTCCTCGGTTGTCGCTCAGTGGCCGGCACCTGGCACGCAGAGGCAGGCGGCCTCGCGTCACGGAGGAAAGGATCGAGGCACCTGAGAGACGAGAGGCGGAGGGCTGACGATGCGCGAGGACGTGGAATTCGCAGCGCAGGGCGCGACGTTGCGAGGCTGGTTCTACCCCGCTGCCGGGTCCGACCGCACAGCCCCGTGCGTGGTGCTCCAGCACGGTTTTTCGGCCGTCAAGGAAATGGGACTCGACCGGTACGCCGAAACGTTCCAGGAGGCGGGACTCAGCGCACTCGCCTACGACCATCCGGGGCTGGGCGCGAGCGAGTCGCTGTCGGGCTCCCCGCGCCAGGAGATCGACCCCTGGCAGCAGATCCGCTGCATCCAGCACGCGATCACCTACGTCCAGAGCCGCGACGACGTCGACCCGGACCGGATCGGGCTGTGGGGCTCCAGCCTCGGCGGGGGCAACGCGTTCGTCGCCGCCGCCGTCGACCGGCGGGTGCGCGCCGTGGTCGGCCAGGTGCCGATGATCAGCGGTTCGCAGGCCGCCGGCACCGCCGGGCAGCACGCCTTCTTCACCGCCGAGCGCCTGGCCCGCGCGGCCGGCGCGCCGCCCACCATGATCCCGGTGGTCGCCAAGGATCCGGACGTGCCGTCCGCACTGCCCACACCCGACGCCTGGGACTGGTTCAGCCGGACGGGGTCGGGTGAGGCGTCGACGTGGCGCAACGAGGTCACCGTCACCTCGGCGGAACTCATCGGCGGCTTCGAACCCGGCAGGTATCTGCCGCTCATCGCCCCGACGCCGCTGCTCATGATCGTGGCTCCGCACGACGGGACCACGCCGGGCGCGGGTGCCACGGCCGCGTACGAGACGGCCGCCCACCCCAAGAAGCTGGAACTCATCCCGGGCGGGCACTTCGACGCCTACGAGGGCGAGGAATTCCTGCTGACGTCGCGGGCGGCACGCGACTGGTTCACCGAGCACCTGCGCGCCGGATCCTGATCGTCGGGGGAGGGGGGCGGGCCTTGCCGCACGCAGGCGATGCCCCCAACTCTTCATCCCGGCTGAGCATTGCGCACTTCGGGGCGCTCCGGCCCGCCGCCAGGTCCCGCGGCGGCATAGTCTCCAGCAATCGCCGGGCCGACTTCCAGGCCCCCGCGCCCACCGGGGCCTCGGCCTGGCGCAAGACGTGTGCCACCGGCGACGAGGCACACGCTGCCGTGCCCCTACTTCTCGCTCCGAGGTGATGCCATGCGCTCCTCCTTTTTCACCGATGACCACGAGGCGTTCCGCTCCATGGTTCGCGACTTCGTCGACCGTGAGATAGCCCCGTACGTGGAACAGTGGGAACGGGCCGGCCTCATCGAACCGAAGTTGCAGAGCAAGGCGGGCCGCCTCGGCCTGCTCGGGCTCGCGGTGCCCGAGGAGTACGGCGGCGGAGGCACCGACGACTACCGCTTCCGCTGCGTGCTCATGGAAGAACTCGCCCGGGCCGGCGCGGCCGCGGTCAACGTCGCGCTGGGCGGCTTCGACGATCTCATAGGCCCGTATCTGACCGACCTCGGCACCGACCGGCAGAAACAGGACTGGCTGCCCGGCCTGTGCACGGGCGAACTGCGCACCGCCATCGCCATGACCGAACCCGAGACCGGCAGCGACCTGCGCGGCATCAGGACCACAGCCGTGCGCACGGACGACGGCTGGATTCTCAACGGCAGCAAGACCTTCATCACCAGCGGCGCCCAGGCCGACCTCGTGGTGACCTTCGCACGCACCGGCGAGGCGGAGTTCAGCCTGTTCCTGCTGGAGAAGGGGACGCCCGGTTTCACACAGGGCCGTCGCCTGGACAAGCTCGGTCAGCGCGGTGAGGACGTCTCGGAACTCTTCTTCGACGACGTGCGCCTGCCGCACGACAGCCTCCTGGGCACCGAGGGCGCCGGCCTGCGGCACCTGATGGAACGGCTGCCCAAGGAGCGTCTGTTCATCGCCTACTACGGCCTGGCCGCCGCCGAGGCCGCACTGGAGTGGACGCTCACCTACACCAAGGAGCGCCGGGCCTTCGGCCGCCCTGTGGCCGACTTCCAGAACACGCGGTTCACACTCGCCGAGCTGTCGACGGAGATCGATGTCACCCGCGCGTATCTGGAGCGCTGCGTCCTCGCCGTGAACGAGGGGACGCTGAGCGCCGTCGACGCGGCCAAGGCGAAGTGGTGGGCCACGGAACTGCAAAAGCGCGTCATCGACCGCTGCCTGCAACTGCACGGCGGATACGGCTACATGCGCGAGTACCCGATCGCCCGGGCCTACGCGGACGCCCGGGTGACCACGGTCTACGGCGGCACGACCGAGATCATGAAGGAGATCGTGGGGCGGCACCTGGTGCGTCCGTGAACGTCCGCCGGTGCCCGCCGCCGGATGCGCCGAGGCGGCACCCGGCCGGCCTCCGGTTCCAGGAGTGGCTTCCTTGGCAGCGCAGCGCGCGAGCTCTCAACTCCTCTGACCTGCAAGTGCGTTGAGGAGTGCCGCACTGGAGGCAGTGACAGAGCAGGCCGGTCATGCGGTTGAAGAGGTTGCCCTGAGCGGCAGCGTGTTCGCGGCGTCGCCGGTGGTGGGCGTTGACGCCGGCAGATCCCCGGCGAAGGCCCAGAGGCGGCCGCCGCGGTTGAGCCGATTGACCACCCGCGCCTGGTGATGACGGACTGCTCGAAGCCGCAGGCGCCCGCCCAGGCCCGGGCATGCCACCGATCCCGTCCGGCCGGTCCCCGGCCTTCTGCGCCGCAGGTGAAGGCACTCGGACCCGCATGCGCCGGTCGGCCTGCGGCCGGCCTCGGCGCAGGGAAACGGGGTTCTAGAGAGCGGCCCGGGCATCTGGTACCAGATGTTACCATCGGCAGATGGCTAAGACACAGAAGGGCTGGCGCGTCGACGACGAGATCGCGGAACTCGCCACGGCACGGGCCAAGGACCGGGGCATGAGCGTCGGCGACTACATCGCGGCCCTCGTGCGCGAGGACGTCGACGGCCTGCGCCGGCGCGGCCTCGACGCGGCCAGGCGCTTCCTCGACGAACACCAGTCCGTCTTCGACGAGGCAGAGAACGCGGACGGTCGAGCCACGGGGGCTCACGCCGCGTAATGGACCTGTACATCGATGTCCCCTGGATCCTCCAGGTCGCAGAAATCGCGGGCGCGGCGGACCCCGCCCCCGACGACTACGGGGTACCGGTGGCGGCAGTCGCCTGCCACCGCGCCGAACTGCTGGACACCCCCGTCTACGAGGGCCCCTACGCCCGCGCGGCCGCACTGGTGCACATCCTCGGACGCTGCCGCTGGCTGGAGCGCTCCAACATGGCTGTGGCAGCCGCGACAGGCGTGATGTACCTGGAGGCCTCCGGCATCCCGGTCAAACCCACGCGCGAGGATGCGATCGCCCTCCGTGACCTGCTGCGGGATCCCGCATGCACCGCCGCCGGAATCGCCGCACTGCTGCGTTCCTGGCCCCAGACCACGTGAGCGGTAGATCACGGGTGAGAAGCGGCGGGCTGTCAGCTCCTTGAGGCGGGAGCGTTTCCGGCGCCGACGGGCAGCCACTCGTCGAGACCCGCGCTGAACCGGCCGGCTCGGCCCGGAGGGACGGGCCGCCGCCCCGTCACGGAGAGACGCCGTACCCAGCGGTCCCCGCGATGCGGGCCGGCTACGCCGGCCGTGAGCAGAACATGGTCAGCAGGGGTGTGGTGTCACCGTTGGAAGACCAGCGAAACCTTGTCGAAGCGGCGGGCGGCAAGGTCGACGTGGCGGATCATCCAGTGCATGACTCCGTCGTTGTCCGCTGTATCTCTCGGGTCGAACAGCAGGCCGTAGCCAGGGGGAAGTCGAGTGGGAATGGGGTGCGGAGTTCCTCGACGTAGTACGTCCCGCACTCTTTGCCGGACAGGGCGCCGCTGACCTCGGTGGTGTCTCGTGGAAGCCCTCGAAAGGGTCTCGGTGCGGATCTGCTCAGTCGCCATGAGCGTTCGCAGCGGTCATTCCTGGCGATCAATGGTCGTACCGGGCCGCTGAGTCGTGGTCATGCCACTGCGGCGTCCTAGGGTGCCTGCCATGGCCGGATCCCCACAGACCCTCGCCTACACACGTCCCTCGGAACTCCACGAAACCTTCGGTGGTCTGGCGCTTGGGCTGGAAACGGCGGGAGGCTTCACCCCGGTGGGGGCCGAGGCGCACCCCACGTTCTTCGCGGGCTTCCTCACCTCACCCCAGGCGGCGGCGCGCGGTCTGCTCGCCGTGGCGGACGTCGCCGCCACCCGCTACTACCAGGCCGCCCGGCCCGGGCTTCTCGACCCCGTGGTGACCGGGAACGGGGACCGGTTGCGCTTCGAGTCCTTCTCCGGCTGCTGCGGGGTGTACGCCCGCCTCGATGTCCTTCAGGACGGCCTGGACGGCGCCGAGACCGGACACGGCACCACCAACGTCGACGTCAACGCCCCGTTGAGAACGGCCCTTTCCCGCATCACCGACGGCGACCCGCTGCATCTGCGGGTCGGACCCGACGAACTGGCCGTCACGACGATGGACGGCCAAGTCGTGGAGAAGAAGGGGCGGCTGCCGGACCGCTGGCTGCGCGGTTTCGCGGAGGCGCAGGTGGTGTCCGCGCAGTTCGACCTGCGGGCGGAGCTTTCGGCTGCCGAGGCAGCGCGCTTCCTGCGTTCCCTGTCGCGTTCCTCGTCGGCCTCACGGGGAGCCATGTGGGTGGTGCCGGCCGGCCGCTCGTTGCGCCTGACGGCACGGCCCGTCGTTGGAGCGGTGTGTCTGCCTGGTCCTGAGCGTCTGGCCGCACTGCAGCAGGTGTTGCGCCATGCCACGCGGTTGAGGGTGTTCGGGCCCGCCCCCGACGGCATGGCGGCGACCGCGAGTGCATGGGAGCTGACTCTGCCCGGGATGCGGCTGACCCTCACCCTGTCGCCGGAGGCCGGGCGCGGGTTCTCCGGCGAGGGCGCAGTGCTGGAAGCGCTGGCCACGGACGAGGCGGCCGAAGACGCCGAAGCGGTGGCGCTACTGCTGTCCTGGGAGCCGCGCGTCGACCCCGTGGACCTCTCGGAACGCTCGGGACTCACGGTGGCCCGGGTGAAGGCCGCGCTGACCCGGCTCGGCACCTCGGGCCGGGTCGGATACGACATCGCCGACGCCTGCTACTTCCACCGCGAGATGCCCTACGACACCGACCGCGCCGAGCGCCACAACCCGCGACTCGTCGCCGCGCGGAGCTTGTTCTCTTCTGGTGCCGTCCGTCTGGACGGGACTCTTGCTGCCGTCGCGTCCGCGGACGTCACTTACCTGGTGCGCGAGCAAGACGGCGCGCTGAGCTGCACCTGCCGGTGGTGGGCCGACCACCGTGGCCGACGCGGCCCCTGCAAGCACGCACTCGCGGTCCGCATCGCCCGCCGGGCGACGGCCGACGGCACGCGGTGAGGCGAGCGGGCCTCTTCATGGTGACTTCGAGAGGACCGGTGAGCAACAGAAAGGAGCGGAGATGGCCGAGGACACGGACGCGTACCGCATCTCGAGCGTTATCGAAGCGGTGAGGGCAGGCGAGTTTGCCCGTATACCCGGCATGTTCCGGGATGGGGAGTTCACCGCCGCCCACAGCGAGGATCTGCTCGCGAGACTGGAGTTGGTGCACAGGCCGTGGCCCGTCATGAACGAGCGCAGCGAGCGCGTCTACTGCGCCTTCATGCTCGCGGTGATCGGTGCCTGCCGGTGCGACGTCGACGGAGTCGTCCGCGTCCTGGACGGCGCTTGGTGGCTTTGGGACGGCGAGGGGTTCGGGGAGGCCCTCGTTGAGCAGCTCGACGGGTGGCCGCCCGATGACCTGATCGCGCTGGCGCGTGCCCTCAAACCGCTCAGGCAGTATCTGCTGCCGGTCAGCGCCCTCGTCCGTGCGGCCCAAAAGCCGTTCGACCTCGACGACGAAGGTGCTGTCGACTGGTTCTGGTGCCTGACCATGCACGACACTCCAGAGGCAGCCGCCGACGCGTTGGTGTGCTCTCCGCTGGCTGCCGCTGCACTTGCGCGTCTGCCGGAGGCGGAGCGATTCGGTCACTATCTGGCGGAGGATGCTTCCAGGCGTGACGGTGTGGGGGCCGCGGCTCTGGCCATCCTGGCCCGAGACGGTCACCTCGACCGCGGCCGCCTCTTGCGAGCCGCGCTTCAAGGACCCTTGCTGCCCGCGCCTCGCACGCAAACGCCCGGGTATCTCGCGCTGCTCGCCGCGCTGGAACCGACCTTCGAAGAACAGACCGCCGAGGCGGACACACTGGTAGCCCTCGTTGTGTCCGCTGCCAGCTCCGCCGCGGTGAAGGACGCGCTCGGAAGGATACGGAAGCTCGCCGACCTGGGCCATGCGACGGACAAGCAGGTGGAGGAGTGCCTCTGGGGCCTCCTGGCCCGCCAGGAGAAGAATCTGGCTACGGCGGCTCTGGCCTTCCTGGGGAGTGAGACGCGCCGCTGCCCCGCACGCATCGGTGAGCTGGCGCCGCTCCTGGGCGAAGCCTTCTGCCACCCCTCACGGGGTGTGCAGGAAAAGGCGGTCAAGCTGGCCGGGAAACTGGCGGACAGGCTGGACGACGCGACGCTGAAGGATCTCTCCGCCGCTGCGGCACAGCTTCCTTCGGATCTGCGGCGCCAGGCCGATGGTCTCCTCGGTGGCCCCGCCGTCGAACCGCGGCCCGACGCCCTGTGTACGGAACCGCGGCCCGACGCTCCGCGTAGGGACTCGCTGCCCAGGCCCGTCCCGGCACCTGCCTTCCCGCCACCACTGACAAGTGCGCAGGAAGTCGCGGCGGAACTCGGTGCCGTCCTGGCCGACCGCGTTGTGCGGCCCGTGGCCATCGAACAGGTCCTGGACGGACTGGTGCGTCAGGCGCACCGGGATCGGCAGGCACTCGCCCAGGCTGTGGAGCCCGTCCTGCGCTCTCACCAGCGCTGGTCTCATCCGACGAGCCCTCTCACCAGGATCTGGCTGGTGGCCATGGCGGTGGCCGGGCGCACCGAGGATGATGCCTCAGCGTATGTCTGCTACGACCAATGCGGCCATCAGGTGTTCGACGACGCATGGGCCGCACGCGTGGACGAGGCGGCACACCGGATCCTCGAGGGCACCTCCCCGCCGTTCCTGCTCGCCACTCCCACCCGTGCCACGGGTTCGCTGGATCCGCATGTCCTGCTGGAACGGCTCACGCAGTACCGGCGGATGGGTGTGCGGCCCGGAGTGGCGGACTTCGACCAGGCGTTGTTCCGCCTCGTGCCCGACCCGGATTTCGGGCCGGGCACGGCGGAGGAGCTCGGCACGCCGGAAGGGCGCCGCATGGCGCGCTGGCTCGCGGCTGGAGGCTTTCCCACGCCTGTGTGTGAGCGGAGCGTTGTGCTGCCGTTCGAGATTCCGGCCGACCCCGACACCGCCGCCCTGTACCCGAAGGGCTGGAATCTGGCCGCGTTCGCCGAGGCCGACTGGCGATGGCGTGAGGCAAGTTCCTTCCACCGTGGGAGCCCACCGTGGTCGCGTTCTGTGAAGGGCGAGTACGGAGCCGGCCATGTGGAGCCGGCCTGTATCCGACTCTCCGTGACGGTTGCCACCGACCGGCTGGCCGAATTCTCCGCCCCGTTCCGTGCCGTGGGCGCCCCGCGTGAGGCATACCAGGACCCCTGCCATCGGGCATCGCCGGAGTTCCTGCCCTGGCGCTCGATGTACCCGCTGTGGCTGACTGTTCTGCCCGGCCATCCAGACCTCGTTGTCGCCCGCACCATGACGGCGGTGGCCGTGGGCGCGGAGCGCAACGGCCGGTGCGCCGCAGTCCACCTGCCTGCCGTGGCCGAGGCCGAAGGAGAAGCCGGACCGTCCGTGCACCTGGCACTGGCCTACGGAACGGGAGCCGCCTCGGCGATGGAGCGAGTCGCCACCGCTGATGCTCTGCTCGCCCTCGCCGGCCGCGACGAGTTGCGCACCGGCCGACTGGGCCGGGACATCGCGGAGCTGATCGGCATCGACGGACTCAAGCTCAAGCGGGTCGCGGAAACCCTGCGTCACGTCGTGCAGGCAGGCGGCCCGATGACGGTGTACTCGGTGTTGGCCGAGGCGCTCCCCGACCTGTTGCCACAGCCCGGTGCCAGGCCACGGGCGGGGCTGGCGGACCTGCTGTTCCTGGCCGCCGAATGCGCCGAGGCGGCACCCGGCCGGCCTCCGGTTCCAGGAGTGGCTTCCTTGGCAGCGCGGCGCGGCAGCTCACAACTCCTCGCAGGCGCAAGGGCGTTGAGGAGCGCCACCTCAAATCCGGCGCCGACGTAGCAGACAGGCGGCCGTCTCATCGACCGGACACCCGACCCCGACCTGTAACCGGCGGAGCTGTTCCCGCGGTACGGGGGCGCTCCTCGAAGGGAGCCCGCGCCTCACTGCATCAGCGCCGCGGATACTGCTGGGGTGGCTCATGCCGCGATCACTGAGACCGCCCAGGGCGGGACGCGCAGGCGTCACCCCGGCCCGGTTGTCTTCTCCACCGCAGGTGTCCCGTTCCGCCTCAACTGGCCCGGCGGCTACGGCAGACTGCCGCCATGGACAAGCACGAAGCTCGCGTGGAACTGGCCGAGGCGATCGCCGACATCAAGCAGACGGCTCCCTCGGTCGACATCTGGCACGAGATCGGTACACCGGACCTGCCGGGCGCGGTTCAAGAGCTGGTCCTCGCGCCCGCGCCGGGCACTCAGCACGAGAGGGCGCGGCGCGTGTCGCAGGCCTTCATCGTGCATCCGGGCCAGCTGTACAGCATGGGCATCGACAACCTCGCGTTCGGCACCGCGATCCTGTCGCTGCGGCTGGCGCTGGCTCACCTGGGCGAGGAGTAGCGGGCATGTCTTTCGCGCGCCGTCCGCCCCGCAATCCCGTGGGCTGGGACCTGTTCGGGGAGCCGTACTTCAGCGAGCGGGCGAGGGAGCCAGCCGGGCCGCCGCCGCTGCCCACCTACACGAGCGAGACGCTGCCCGAGCACCTGCATACGCCGAAGCAGATCCGCGACCGGGGGCTGGAGCCGGCCGGCCGTCCTGTCGGCATGCTGTCGTGGACTCCGCTGGGCCAGTACACGCCGGTCAAGTGCCCGGTGTGGGACATCCGCAAGGCGGTCCGGCCTCTGGATCAAGGGCCGGGCCTGGAGCTGTGATAAATGGCGGCTAGGAGCGGACCAAACACTCAGTCAGAACTGGGCAGCGAGGAATCGGCGTGCGTTAAGGAAAGACAACAGCAGTGCCTGGTCGGCCGGCGTGCTCTGGTCGACGAGCGTCAGGACCGCTTTCGAGGCCGTGTTGGTTTCAGTCCAGGTCGTTCCACGTCCACGAAGGGGCGGCACTCCCGTCAGGCTCTCGTCCGTGTCGGAACTGCTGCCAGTTTCCTTCGAGGTTGATGAACAGATTGAAGAGTCCAACGGCAGGGAGCCGCTCGGCTAGGACCGTGATGTGTTCCTCCGCCCCAACCCGCCACAGGGACTCCAACAGCCAGTCGACGGCGTGCGGTTCTCCCTCTAGAGCGACGTGGGCGACTGGGTCGCGGGCCAACAGAGCGGCCACCTGTCCCTTCGCCCCACTCTCCCGCAGGGCGTCCAGCAGTTCGGCGACGGTGCCCGCGTTGTCGAGGGCGACGTGGGCTGCAGGGTCGCGGGCCAACAGCGCAGCCACCTGCCCCTCCGCTCCGGCCCTCCGCAGGGCGTCCAGCAGTTCGGCGACGGTGCCCGCGTTGTCGAGGGCGACGTGCGTTGCGGGGTCGCGGGCCAACAGCGCAGCGACGTGCCTCTCCGCTCCGTCAATCCACAGGGCGTGCAGCAGCTTGGCAACGGTGCCCGGGTCGTCGAGGGAGACCTGCGTGATGGACCGCTCTGCCAGGACCGTGACGTGTTCGTCGGCTCCGGTCCTCCGCAGGGCGTTCAGCAGCCTGCCAACGGAGTAGGAGTTGTCGAGGCCGGCGTGCGTTGCGGGGTCCCGGGCCAAAAGCGCCGCCACCTGTCCCTCCGCCTCAACCTTCCGCAAGGCGTCCAGCAGGCTGGCGACGTAGTACGGGTCGTCGAGGGCTGCGTGCGTTGCGGGATCGCGGACCAAAAGCGCCGCCACCTGCCCCTCCGCCCCGGCCCTCCGCAGGACATCCAGCAGGCTGGCGACGTGGAACGGGTCGTCGAGGGCTGCGTGCGCTGCGGGGTCGCGGGCCAACAGCGCGGCCACCTGCCCCTCCGCCCCAACCTGACGCAGGGCGTTCAGCAGCGTGCAGATGTCGCGCGTGTTGTCGAGGGCGACGTGCGTGATGGACCGCTCTGCCAGGACCGTGACGTGTTCGTCCGCTCCCGCCCTCCGCAGGGCTTCCAGCAGCTCGACGACCTCGAGCATTCCGTCAAAGGCGGCGTGCACGGCAGCCCATTGAGCGGCGTGGTAGTCGGTGGAGTGCAGATGGAAATAGTTGACGAGGCGGATCGCGGCACCGGGGTCGCCGTGCATTGTGGCGTGCTTGCGGAGTTGGGCGGCGTCGCGTGCCAGGCCGCGGGCCCAGGCGGCCTCGGCGAGTGTGACAAGGTCGCCAGGATGGCTGTGGTGGGCGGACGCAGTCCAGAAGTCGACGGGGGGAATAGTTTCGGCGCGGTGATGGCGGCCGTGCTGTTCGAGGTAGTCGGCCAGCAGGTAGTGAGGGCCCTGCAGATGGGGGGCTGGCTGGTCGGAGGGGATGCCGCTCGCGGCGGGCCGACGGCGGGTGCGCTGGTTGCGTGGGCTGCTGCTGGTGGTGACGAGGGTGAGGATGCCGGGGATGCCGTTGCAGGGCGTGGTGACGTAGGCGAGGGCCTGGGTCAGCCAGTTGACGTCGAGGGTGTGGTACTCGTCGTCGTTGAGGTAGCCGGGTGCGGCGTCGGCGAGCCAGTCCAGCGGGAGGTGGAGGCCGGCGCCCAGGCGGCGGGCGTCCATCGCGACGTGTATGAGGGCCAGGGTGGCTCCCCGGGCTGCCTCATAACGGTCCATCAGGTAGGGCACACCGGCCAGGTACTGGGTGATTCGCGCGCCCTGTGCGTGCTGGGCAGCTTGCGCGAGCCGGGGGTCGTTGGCGTCGAGTGCGGCCAGGTCGGCCGCGGTGAAAGTGTCCGGCACTTCGACCTTGTGTCCGGCGAGCAGTGCGCGGGCACCGGGGTGCCGGCCGGGGGTGGTAAGGGTGTTCCAGTGCTCGGGCCACAGGGTGCCCACGACCAGTACGGGCGCTCGTGACGGGTCGTTCAGCAGCTCACGCAGGCCGGCCGCGACCTGCTCGCCGAGCGGGTCCGGGTCGAGGTAGTGCTGGGTCTCGTTGAGCCACACCACCGTCTTCGGGGCGATGTCCGCCAGCGCGGCCAGGGTCGCGTCAGGGGCGGTGGGGCTGAGCGGGTGCCACAGTCGCCAGCTGTCCGGTAAGTCGCCGAGGGCCTCCCACAAGGCGCGCGTCTTACCCGTGGACGATCCCCCGACCAGGACCACGATTCCGCTGCGCCCGGCTGCCGCGTCGTCAACCACCGCTTTCAGGCGCGTGTCGTGATCCCGCGGGATGTAGGCGGGCAGGATGCCGAACTGGTCGCTGGCATCGCCGGTGTCCAAGGCTGGGTGGACTCCGAGGCCTCCGTCCAGGACGAGGCGGACATCGCCGCGGAGTTCGTTGATCGGGCGGCCCGCTCCCTTCGCCATTCCAGCTTGCACCCACAGTTCACGCACCCGGCCGGCCAGATCCGGCGCATCCCAGGCGGCCCGGCGGGCCAGCACCGTGGCCACGGCCACCACATCGGCCTGCTGCCCAAGCCGTTCGCCGTCGGTGATGACGCGGTGGACCGTGTCCCGGCTCGGCGAACCCGCCAGGCTGTCGTCGTCGGCGATGTCCCCGCTGATCTCATCCAAGCTGGGGGCGCCCGCTGCCAGGTACACCTCGTACAACAGGTCCTTGAGGGTGCGCAGCGCAGGCGGCCATCCCACGCGGGGCCGCTTCAGCGGCCGCTGCCGCTTCGGACTCTCCTTCGGGCCCGGCCGACCGTTCGCGGTGTCGCCACTCATCGCACCATAGTCTCCGCTCCTGTCACCCGATATCGGGTGAACAGCGCTAATGCGCGGCCCTGTTGAGGGCGCATCGCGACTCGGAGTCGATCTCCTCGGGGGTCTCAGTGTGGACATCAAGCCGGCCGGCTGTCCTATCCGCCCACCACACGATCTGTGGAGGACGTCATGTCCCGCATGCGTTTGACCCGCCGTGAACGCGTCGCCCTGGCCGGAGCAGCCTTGTCCGGTGCCGTCTCCGGCATCCTCCGCCCCGTCATCACCTGGTTCCTGGACCACCTGACCTGAGCCCACGCACCGACCACAAGGCTGTCTGGCCCGGGCCCGTGAACCTCACGGGCCCGGGCCAGACGTACGAGATGCGTGCCTCACCACCAAGTGCGTTCTAGTGGCGGTGCACCTGCTGCACGTCGGCCTCGAGGACGTCACGGGGGTCGTCGTAGCCCGCGGGTACGTCCAGGTCCGGCGCGCCGACGACTTTGCGGTAGGACGTCGTCATGGTCGGGTCGCCCGAGGCGACGAGAGACGACAGCAGTGCCTGGTCGGCTGGCGGGCTCTGGTCGACGAGCGTCAGGACCTGGATCCGGTCCGGGAGCGTCATGCGGGGGAGTGCGGAGCCGAGTTGCTGTTCCAGTCGGGCCCACGGTCTGCTGTTCCCGGGCGGCCTTCTTCAGGGCCCGCGCACCGCCGGGGCCGCGGCCTGGAGAGTGGCTGGCGCGAGCCCCCGGCGCACCGGGTTCGGCCGGGCCTGCCCCGGCGGCCGGGACGTCTTCCTGATCCAGAACCGGACCTCGCGCCGTTCCTCGGCGGACAGCCAGTCGCCGGCGGCGTCCGCGACGGTCTCCAGCTCTCGTGCGAGCTCGCGCTGCTCGTCAGCGGAGAGATGGCAGCTGCTATCGAGGTGGCCGAGGATGAACCGGGCCCGGCGCAGGGCCCCGCGACACTCCCGCCGTTCCTGACGGGAAGCGTTCGGCGCCTTCGTCTGCTGGCGGTCCGCGTCCTTCTTCTTGGGTGCCGGCTGCCGCTTAGGCGCTTCCTTCCGCAGGGGCTGCGGCCACGATGTGCCAGCTCGCCCCGCTGTTCGGCATCTCCAAGTCCGCTGCCGACCGCAGCATCGACCACCTCGGTCCGCTCCTGACCGCTTCAGCCTCGGCGCCACTTCGCGAGGGACGCCCTGCTCATCGTGGACGGCACCCTGGTACCCACCCGCGACGATATGTGCGTTGTCGGGTTCGTGATCACCAGGGGACGACGCCGTCGTCCTCGAAGAACGAACCGGTCGGGCCGCCGTCGGGCAGGGTGGCGAGCCGGATCGCTGTGGTCGCGCCCTGTTCAGGAGTGCGGGGCCCTCGGAAGCCTGTGAAGTCGGTCGCGACCAGGCCGGGGCAGGCGGCGTTGATCAGGATGCTCGTACCGGCGAACTGCCGGGCGTACTGCACGGTGAGGGCGTTGAGGAACGACTTCGACGGCGCGTAGGCCGCCATGATCGGGCCGATCTCGATGTCCGGGTCCGCCTGCCGGGCCAGGGAGCCGACGCTACTGGAGACGTTGACGATACGTGGCGAGGCCGAGCGCCGCAGCAGTGGCAGCATCGCGTTGGTCACCCGGACGACACCCATGACGTTGGTATCCACGACCGTGCGGAGCACCTCCAGGTCGAGCGCGGTCGGGTCCTGCACCCACCCCGGGTCCATCTCACCCGAGATGCCGGCATTGTTGACCAGGGCGTCCAGGCGCCCGGCCAGCCGTTCGATCAGTTCCGCAGCATCAGTGACGCTCTGGTCGTCGGTCACGTCGAGCGGTACCCCGAACGCGTCCACGCCGACGGCGCGCAGTTTCCCGACGGCGGTTTCGCGTCGGGTGGCGTCGCGGGCTCCCACGCCCACGCGGTACCCGAGGCTGCCCAGCCCGGCCGCGATCTCGTACCCGATGCCCTTGTTCGCGCCGGTCACCAGCGCGATCATCGTTTCGCTCATGCTGATGATGTTGGCTCGCGGACGAGTGGCGCGGCCAACACCGATACGGTGTTCTGTCATACCTGCCAGGTATCACCGCGTATGCTGCGGCCGTGGATACCCTGGAGAGCCGCGAGTTGAGGTACTTCGTGGCGGTCGCCGAGGAACTGCACTTCGGGCGGGCCGCCGAGCGCCTCGGCATGGCCCAGCCGCCGCTGTCGCGGGCGATTCAGCAGCTCGAACGGCGCCTCGGGGTCTGCCTGCTGCAGCGCAACCGCCGTGGTGTCCGCCTGACCGGTGCCGGCGAGGTGCTGTTGTACGAGGGCCGGGCGGCCCTCGACGCGACCGCTGCCGCTGCTCGCCGCGCCCGGCGCGCCGGCGGTGCCGACAGCCCTGGCGGCTCCCGCGGTCGACTGGTCCTTGCGGTGAAGGCGGCCGCGTCGCACGAACTGCTGCGGAAGCTTCTCGACGCCTACGCGGCCGAGCCCGGCAGTGCCGAGATCGAGGTGCTGCTGTGCGGTATGTGCGAGCAGGAGGAGTTACTGCGCGACGGACGTGCTGATGTCGCGCTCATGCACGCGCCGTGGAACTCCCTCGCGGGGTTCGACAGCGAGGCACTGACGACCGAGGGACAGGTCGCCGTCCTGCCCGCCGGGCACCCGCTCGCCGCCCGCGAGGCTTTGTCCCTAGCTGATGTCAGGGATGTTCCCGATCTGCCGCTCGCCCGCTGGCCCACCCACGGCACCTACGCACCCGGCCCGGGCCCCGAGATCCACAACCAGACGCAACTGGCTCAGTTGATCGCCCTCGGACGCACCGTGGCGGTCGTCCCCGACTCCGCCCGCTCCTGGCTGTGGGCCGAGCACGCGGCCGTTCCCTTGACCGACGCACCTCCCGTCGTGACCCACATCGCCTGGCCCGCACACAGCCGCTCCCTCGCCCTGGCCGGCCTGGTCCGCACGGCCGCACGCATATGACCAGGTCCTGCCCCCCCATCGGCCCTCACCCGCGACAGCTCAGACGTCACCAGGGCCGCTGGGGCCCGGTCGCGAGACTGGAAGGACCATCGGTACAGCCATTGACGCCAAGCACTTGATCTTGGACGGACAGCAGGTCAGGCACACGATCGTGGGCGCTCCTCGATCAGACGTAATCGGGCCCGTCCGGTTTGTGTATCGACCAGCGCTCTATGCAGCCAACCCTTCCGCCCTGCGGAGTTAGGCCCCGCTCCGTCTCGCTTCCTGCGAGTTGCGGGGCTGGCCCGCTGGTGTCGCAAGGTGCGGTCGCGACGCGGACGGACCGCGTCTGCCCCGCTGTACCTGGAAGTTCAACGTGAACGGTTTCGACACTCGTACCGCCATACTGCTGCTGGCGGGCGCTGGCGGTACGTACGTCGCTTCCTGCGCCCCACTGTCGGAGTCGCGCTCCTCGTCGGCCTGGCGGTCGTCGCCTTGCTTCACAACCTGCTCAGGTGAGTCCTCCGGGTGAGTGCGGGGCCGAAGGCGCCGACCCCGCACGCTGCTCAGCCCTCGGGGTCAGCGTGATGGAGAGGAGCGAAAGGTCTGCAAGATCTGCAGGTAGGTCTGGCCTGCATCGGTGATGACAAAATGTTCTCTGACGTCTCCGGAGTCCCCCATGGACGAGAAGGACTTGCCTGACTTGCGTGCGATCAGACCCACTCCGGCAAGGCGTCGTAGTTCGGCGTCCAGCAAGGGGCGGGTGTAGCTGCGGTCGTACGGCAGTGGGGTGTCGTTGGCGAGCTGCTGTAGGTGGCGCAGTTCCTCGGCGGGGACGAGGTGCTCGAAGAGGAACTTCATGCGGTCGATCTCGTGCTGATGGCTGTCTTGTGTTCGCCTGATCTCGCGCAGCACAAATCCGCCAGCAGCGGTGTCCACGCTTGTCAGGATGGTCGACATCCAAGGGACCAAGCCAAGCAGGAGCAGCGCGGCAGCGGTGATGTCGACCCGTTGCGGGGCAAGTAATTTGAGCGTCAGCACCGCGAGGGCTGCTGCAGAGATCGTTATGCGGGTGGGCAAGTCGCGCGGTGGTGGTTGTTCCGGCACTGTGCCTCCGTTACTCGGGGGGCGGGCGCGCACAACAGCGGTGGGGTGCAGGCTCGTGCGGCGAGACGGCGGTAACGGCGGCCATGCGTGACATCGCTCCGCCCTCTCGCACGATCCACAGTCCTGTCTCTCGGCAAGTTGTTGCCGAGAACGAGGTCACCGTGATGCCCCAGGGCGGAAGGTACTGAGCTGGCGTACATACCGTAAACCGGTCAGACCGTCACCCATGCGATGTACGTCAGAATCAGCAGGAACCGCAGGACGGCCCGAGAAGGCAGCGAAAGCGGCGAACCCTATCCCTCTGAGCAGAGCCATGGGCCACAGCCCCAGGCGAGGTCGGTCCACCACCTTGCCGCCTCGTATCGCCGCCGGAATCGTCAATTTCCCGGCGTCGGAACCGCTTTCCAGTCCACGATTCCGTCATGGCCGGAATCGGGGGACATCAGGGCCGTGCATGGCGTGCGGCCTGGGCGCTCGCATTGGTGCTGTGCGTGGGCTGGGCGTCGATCCAGTTCGCCCGGGGCGGGCTGGAGGCAGGCGATGCCGCGAGTGTGGCCGGGCTGGTGGTGGCCATGCTCGGTCTGGAGTGGCTGTCCCTGAGCGCGGGCCGCGGGTCGGTGGACGTCCAGAGGTGGTTGAAGCAGCTGGCCCTCGATGTTCACAGGACCGAGAAGGCGCAGTGGTGGCGCCTGCTGGGAAATGATTCCAAACAGATCAATCTGCTCTACCAGCCGGTTGACGGCTTCCGCCAGGCAGTCGATTCGCCGACGGGCCCGGGCCGTCTGTACGTGCCGGAGACTCAAGCCGGCTCTGCCGCGGACACGGATCTGCCCGACATCCTGACGTACTACTTTTCTGAGCGGCCTTCTCCGGGGCCACACGCACCGCCGCAGCCGCAGCTGGAAAGCAGCCGACGCAAGCTCCCGGAGCGCTGGGCTGCCTCCAGACCGCGGATGAACCGAGCGGCGTTCTCCGGCAGGGTGCGCGGGCGGTGCGCCCCAGCGCCCTTGTCGGGTGCGGGGCGATGGCGGCGGACTGGCAGCGCAGGATGTCTGCGGCGGCCGGGGCGATCAGCCCGTTCCCGGTCCAGGAGCAGTCGGTGAGGGGGACCGAAGCGCGGTCCGCCTTACCGTGGGCCAGAGTCCATGTCAGCAAGGGCTACGCCAACAGTCTTCTGCGCCGATGGCTTCACAAGTAGCGCATCTGCCACCACATAGGCTGGAAAGCCATCGAATTCTCGCAAAGGCTGGGCAACCGCCCACGCGCCCAAGACGACTCCGAGACTGTGACCAGACCAGCCACAACGCCGTGAGCGTCAGATACGGACACCTGCCAAGCGGCCCCGTGTCCGTCGGGGCCTGCAAGAACGAGCGCAAGACAAGCCAGCAACGCCTGAAGGACGCATGCCAGCGACTGAGGGAACGCCAGCGTAACGGCCATAGAGGAACATGATTTTTGAGACAGCTACCGCGACGTGAGCCGCGGAATGCGGAGAGGGGCTTGGATGAGCAACTGGTCGGTCCCGCAAGGCTGTACTGAACAAGTCGAGATCCTCAGCCAGCCTTCGCGCGGGGGTTCCGAGGACCCACGCCATCCTGCTTCGCGTGCGCCTCGACCTCGGCCACGCGGAACTGATGCAGTGGCTCAGGACCCACGACTCCTGTTCGCCAGGCTCCTCTTGGGGGCCAGCCACCCGCACCGACACCTGAACGCTGTCGTCGAGCCGACGCGTCCTGGCGACACCCCCAATGATCATGGCCTAGCAGACTTACGCCTCACGCGCTGATGACAGCGCTCTCTTCTGGGCATCAGTCCGCGGCCGGCAGGCCGAACAGTGGAGCCGCGGAGGGCCCAGTGCCCAGTGCGGCTGCTCTGCTGTCACTGCGGCTCGGGTCGCCCAATGCCTGCGGAGGAACCTCCCCGCTGGCATGCAAGGAGAAAGGAGCACGTAATGAACGAACAGATCACGCGAGACGGGCCCCGTTCGACGTCTGCCATGCTGCAGATGCCTCAGCAGGCCCCGCCGATCGACCGAACGGCAGCCACACCTGGGCGTGCCGACGGCAACGCCCCCGGCGTCGAAGCCGACTTCCTGCCCCTCCTCCCCATTGTTGCCAGCGCTGCCGGCGGACTGCTCGGCAAGCTCTTCGGCTGAGCCCATCCGCCGGCGACCAGTCCCTGCCCGAGCCGCCAGTGGCTGCTCTGCTGTCACTGCGGCTCGGGTCGCCCAATGCGTGCAGAGGAACCTCCCCGCTGGCATGCAAGGAGAAAGGAGCACGTAATGAACGAACAGATCACGCGAGACGGGCCCCGTTCGACGTCTGCCACGCTGCAGATGCCTCAGCAGGCGCCACCCGTCGACCGGAGCCAAGTCGCAGGTGGCATCGATTCCACGCCTGGAGTGGAAGCAAGCATCGTCTCGCCGTACCTCTTCGACATTCACAGCAAATGGCCGGGGATCCACAACCCCTATGTCGCCTACTGACCGTTAGCGAGTCAGGCACTCGCATCCAGTCCACTCCGTTCCGTGGATGCCTGCCCTTCCTAACAGCGGGTGGTCTCGGGACGGAGCCTGGCAGATCATGGTTCGCTGAACTTTGCTGGACCATGACACCTCATCACCGACGCCCGCATGAGCGGGCGCGTCCGCCGCCCAAGGCCGCACCTCGTCCCGGCCGGGAGGTCGCTCGCGTTCGGACAGGGCCCACGGCGACCACGGGCGGGCAAAGACAGATCCCACGTCTACGCGGGGAGGCGCATTTCTTACGGGAGGTGTGCGCCTTGTCGGCCCGCGCACGATCAGGACGAGCGCGCGGCCGGCCCGATAAAAGTCCCCGCGCTGTCCTGCCGTCACTACGATCGACATAGGCATTTGGCCTTGCTCAATAGCCAAGTGGATTTTGGCCGTAAATCCACCGCGCGCGCCCCAGCCCGTGATCGCCGGGCTCAGAGAAAACCCCGCCTGGTGGCTCCTTGTGCAGGTCGCCCAGCTTGCGAGCACCGGCCGCATTGTGAAGGGCTCGGCGCACCGTGGAGTCGACGCTCAGATCCCACCCGATCACTCCTTCGCGCCGGCCCACGACTGGAGCCGGGTGAGGACCGGGTGCCAGGTGCTGTCCCGCTGCCATCGGCGGAACAGGTCCTAGATCCGGCCCCATGGCCCGTACTCGACGGGTACGTCCCGCCGCGGAACACCGGTTCGGATGCGGAGCCGTATGCCGTTGATCAATTGCCGCCGGGTCCAAATGGGCGGCCGTCCCACACGGCCGAGGTGGTACTTGCGGGCGGGCCCGGCGGCGCGGTCTTCCGCAGGCGGCCACGCGGTGTGGCCGGCGGCCAGTATGCGTCGAGTTGGGCCAGGAGGCCGTGAGGGTCGACGACCAGGGCATTTCGGCAGGCGACCTCCGCATCGCAGACTCGCCGCTGACCGTTGCGGGACAGCTCTCAGAAGAACCTTCCCTGTGTCGCGGTGGAGATGATTTCTGCTGCGCTGCTGAATGCCGGCGTTGCTGCGCCGTGGGTGACCGGGGACGAAGCCGTAGCCACGGGTATCGGCTTCGGAACCCGCTCTGACGGCCAGTCAGTCGTCGATGTCCTCGCGTGGTGAGAGCAGCGCGAAGTAGAGCATGACTGAGCCGCCGCCCGCATCTGGCCGACGCCGGCTCACAGTGACCTTGCCACCTCGCCGCTGTCCGGACTGCTAGCGCCACGGTTGGTTGCCGAAGCGCAGGTCTTCGGCAGTGAGGACGTGGTGGGAGAAGGCGGCGTAACTAGACGGGTTTGTTACTGCTTTGACGGGGTCCAGCGAGTTGTAGGCGGGGTGCCACTCTTCCGCGCTGTCGGGATTGTCGCCCACGAAGTGGACGGTCTCGTGGATGACAATCGCGGCCCGGAGTAGATCGCCTGCTCCGTCGAGACCGGGGTTGCCGATCGTGTCGAATGGCCGGTAGGCCGGGGTGAACCGGGTGTATGTGTTCTTGGCGCTGTAGGCCCGGGTGTAGCGGGGGCGGGTGAGGTCGGTGACCGCCTGCTCCTTTGAGGCTTGGACGAAGCTCGTTTTGTGCACCAGCCGGTCGGCTACGGCATCGAATGTGTCCAGGATCGCTAGGAGTGCCGATTCGAGGCCGTCGGGGTGGTTGTGCGCATGAAAGTGGGTCAGCAAGGCCGCGTCCGTGAGGTGCCATTGCGCATCGTGGGTGCTGCTGGACAGGTCGGCCTGGTAGGCCGTAAGCGCGGCCCGGGCCGCGTTGACCCAGGTGAGGGCACGCGCGATGTCCCCACTGAGCATTGTCTGGAACGCGGCGCCGGGCATCTTGGGCCGATCGAAGTCCCAGATCCGCTCTTTGCCGCTGGCGGGATCCCATTCCAGCACGCGGTCGCCGCCGAGATAGTGCAGCAGGCGGCCCGCGGGTATCTCACCGCTCCAGGAGTCTTCCATCACCAGGTCTGGGAAGGGGTCGACGCCCTCGCCTGTGAGGGACCGGTCGTAGCGGTAGACGTAGACACCGCCGTCCCTCTCGTCCCAGAAGAGCATCAGGTCACCGCCTAGGTACAGCAGTTGGTACCCAGTTCGGATCGTGACCCATGTGATTCCGGTGACGAGGGTGGGCAGTGGGTCTGTAGTCGTCCTGGACCGGTCGTACCACCAGACCCGCGCCCGCCCGGTGGCAGGCTGCCAGTCCAGTACACGATCATGGTCGAGATGGATCAGTGTGTGCCCACTGCCGATCGTCGAGAACGCTGATTGGTTGACTTTGGTGGGGATCGGGTCGCCGCTCGTGATGCTCCGGTCGTAGCGGTAGATCCGCACCCCTTTGGTCAGAAGGTTCAGGTCCAGCACGTTCCCTGTGAACCAGCTGCCGGGAGTGTGTGCAAGATGCACCAGGGCGTGCCCTGAGCGGATCGTCTGAAAAGACCCGCTTGTTCGGGCGGCCGCCTTGTACGGGTCCCCTGTTGGGGCCACGTCGGGCTGGGCGACCCACACGTCGTAGTGTCCGGTCTGCTCGATCCAGTCGAGAAGTTCGCCGCCTTTGGCCCCACCGAGAGGGATGAGGTGATGGGTGGTCCCTGGAAGATTCTTGATAGTCGTCCAGGTGTGCTCGTTCAGCAGAGTCTTCAGCGGGTCGCTCATGCGTAGCTCCTCGTGCATGCCCATGAAACACAAGACGGGAAGGCATTAAGCGGTTCAGCCTGCGGAGATCCTCGACGGCGCCCCTGCCGGGGGCCGGGCTTCCGTACCATCACGCTCGTTGGCCACAGCGATGCAGATGCTGGCCATTGGCTGCCGGGCGTGCATCTCCCCGGCCGAAGGTTCTCGGCAGCGGCCGGGGAGAGACACCTTCTAGATCGGGCCGAACCATGTACAAGGTTCGCCCGGCTCACAGCTCCAGCCTCGGTCGTCCAGGCTGCCCACGGCAGGCGGGTCATTGACGTCGGAGCCGAAGGTCGACTTGGGCGGGGGCTCCTCCACCACAAAGCCCTCCTTGAACTCCTTGTCTTGGGGATTCTCCTTGTAGCGGTAGACGCGCACCCTCTTGAGGAAGGGTCCGTACGTGTCCCAGCGTCGCTCTATCGAGCCCAGAACAGGGAGGTTGAGCCGGGTACTGGCGTCCTTGGCGCTTGCTTCGGACTTGTCATTCATGCCGCCCTCCTTTCCAGACCTCGCCGACGGCCACGGAGAAGCCGCGGCCGCCGACACAGGGCCTCACTTCAGGAGGGCGCCAACCGCCTTCATGGCCAGAGGCGCCAGGAACTGGAGGAAATCCGCCTCGACGCCGGAACCGTTCTCCATGCCGGCGGCCTTCGGAGCTGCGGCGGTACGGTCGACCGCTGGCGCCTGGAGGGGCGTCCGCAGGACGGCCGACGGGGCCGCTCGTTGATTGAAGTCCTCGTTCATGTCCATGTCCTTTCCATACAGGGGCGAGGCGTCATGCCTTGCCGGAGAGCCATGCGTCCAGGGCTCCCTTGACTCCGTGGCCGATCAGCTGCCAGGGCATTGCCCAGTTCGCCTGTGCGCCTGCTGAGTAGGCGTCGAGGTGTCCTGGGCCGGCAGGACTCCTGTCGATCGCGGGCGCCTGCAAGGGCGTCCGGGGGGTGACGGACGGGGCTGCACCCTGGGGGATTTCGCTGTTCATCCCGATGTCCTCTCAGGGTCGGCAGGGGCGGCGGGAGTCCAGGCCCCCGCCACGCTGCGCCGATAACGGCGGGACGCCCTCTTAGAAGAAGATGTCCTTCGCGATGCTCAGGGCCTTACCCCAATTGAAAGCGGCAGCCTCGAGGCCGGAAGCATCTTCGCCGGAGCCCCTGGGCCCGATGGGGTCGCGGTTGATGGCGGGGGTTTGGAACGGCGTCCTCGGAGCGCCGGACGGAGCCGGCATCTCCTCGCGCCGCGTAGGCGACTCGTTCATTCTTCTCTCCTTTCACCTGGTGAGTGGCCGGCGAGCGGTTGCCGCCGGAGACTGTGTGCTCTGCGCCCGCTGCTGGATTCAGAGCGCTTCCGACCGCTGCGCGTAGCACATCTGCCGTGCAGGTCCCCAGAGTTCGGCGCAACCCGAGCGTGCGGCCTGCACACCGTGGTCGTCGTGCTGCTCCTCCGGCTCCTGCCACGGTTCGCGGCAGACCGGCGGCGCCTGCAGCGGAAGTGAGACAGGCAGTGGGTTTCTGGTCTTGTCCATGAGGGACTCCTCGAGGCTCCGGCAGTCAGTAGCTGCCGATGAATGTGTGGACCGGAGCGAGGCTGACTGGCACTTCGCCGCTCACATCGAACGTGAACAGGTACGACACTGGCGCCCGCTGGTCGTTCTCCGGGTCGAAGAAGGTCAGGACGACGTCCATGCAGACCGCACCGTGGCGGCAGAAGGGGCTCTTGGACACTGTGACGGTGTCCAGCGAGTAGAAGTTGTTGCTGCTGCCGGGGACGTGCTCCGCGGAGAGGATGCCGTCCTGGATCTCGTGGCCGACCAGGAACGCGTTGGTGCCCGCTGCGTTCAGCGCGCGGTCGGCGGCAGTCTGGCCGAGGTTGCGGAATTTCCAGTAGACCTTCGACAGCAGGGCACGTACGGACTTCTCGAGGAACTCGCCCTTCTTGCCGGCGAACTCCTTGCGGACCTGCTTCTCGGCGTCGTTCTGCTGCGCCAGGGACCCGCCCTCGTCCTTGACCTTCTGGCGTGCCTCTTGGACGCGCTTCTCGACCACCGCGGAGATCACTGCCTTGACCAGCAGCGTCTCATTCCAGGTGAAGAGGGCGCGGCTCTTGACCTCGACCACGGGAACGACTTGGCCACTGAACAACCGGACCGTGCGGTCCGTGAGGACTCCTGGTATCGAGACTCGGGAGATGAAGTCGAGGTCCTTCGTGTTCTTGGCCTGCCCGACGATGGCGTCCCGGAAGGTCCGGTGGATGACGGAGACCGGCGGGTAAGAGAGGGTCTCGAGGACCTGGGCGAGCTTGTCCTTGTCGCCTGCGGCGCTCTGGGACTGTTCCTGCACCTTGTCAGTGGAGTCCTTGAGATCCGAGATGATGGGGCGGGTCCAGTCCATGCCCACCGGCACCTCCGCCTCGAGGGCATAGATCGGCATGGCGTCATGATTGAGCGTCCAGGTCAGCTTGTCGGAGGCCCAGGGGTTCTTGCTCAAGTAGGCGTGCAGTTGCTTGGGGTCGTAGATGTTCGGCTGCTGCTCCTGCTCCGGCTCGCTTCCCGTGGCCGGTTTGACGACGTTCGGCATCAGCTGGCGGAAGCTGTCCCGGACGGCGTCTGTCTGGAAATCGAACCCGATGGTGCCGATCGCGTAGATGAGTTGGCGGCTGTCGCCGTTTACGGGGGCGGCCGCGCTTGCGGCGGTGCCTTGGTTCGGTTGCCCTCCGCATGTTCCGCCGCAATCCGGACAGGACGGGCGTACGCCCTGCTCCACTTGGGAGGGTGTGACCGGGACGGTGGTCGAAGCCGATGGCAGTGGGGCTTGCTGGGCCAATGGCTGCGGCGCCGGTTGGGCCACGGCGTGCGTCATGGGCTGTGCGGTCGGCGGTGCGGCGGGCTGAACCCCGGGCGCAAACTCCGGCTGAGCGAAGGCCTGCTGCATACCCTGCGGTTCGGGCTGCGGTAGCGGGGTTTGCTGGGCCAATGGCTGCGGCGCCGGTTGGGCCACGGCGTGCGTCATGGGCTGTGCGGTCGGCGGTGCGGCGGGCTGAACCCCGGGCGCAAACTCCGGCTGAGCGAAGCCCTGCTGGACACCCTGCGGTTCGGGCTGCGGGATTGCCTGGGGCATGGCCCCCGGCCAGGTAGGCGGGGTCGCGGGCGCGGGGCTCGGCGTCCCGACCGGCGACGGTGCCGCAGCCGGGCCGGCCTGGGGCATCGGCATGGGTGCCTGTGCCTGTGCCTGAGCTGGGGTGGCGGAGGGAGTTTCAGTGGCAGTTTGCGGGACCTCGGCGGCGGACGTACCCTCCGCCGTGTCCCCGGCATGCGCGTGTACGGCGTTCGTGTCCATGACGATGGCGGTTCCTTTCGGTTCGGCGTGATTCGTCAGGGGCGTCAAGATCTCGCCCGCCGGAGACAGGGCCGCGCTTCTCAAGCCCTGGGGAACGGCCGAGGTCCCCTCCCTGACCAGTTCAAAGGCCCGCTCGGCGTCGAGTCGACCGCCGAGGAGCCGGCGGCACTCCGGGGCGTCGTCTGAGGCACACGGTGGACGGCTCGTGGATTCGCGGATGGCCCGGCCGGCGGCGAGCGGGTCGATGGTGCGGCCTTCGGCGATCTGTTGGGCTACGAGCAGCGCGGCTACCCCGGTGACCGCCGGGGTGGCGAAACTGCTGCCCGTCAGCGCGGCAAGCCGGCCGCCGGGTGCGGCGCCATCGATGTCACGGCCAGGGGCCAGGACGCCGTTGGCTCGGTAGGCGGGCCCCCAGTTGTTTATGTCCAGCGGCTTGCCATTGGCATCGGTCGCGCCGACGGCGAGCACGGAGGGGGTGGCGGCCGGAGCCTGGAGACAGTCGCAACCGTCGTTGCCGACTGCCGCAACGACCAGCACTCCGTTGTCCTGGCACAGTCGCAGCGCTCTTTCCAGCAGGGCCTCTGCTCTGCCATCCGGGGTGCGCTCCCCACCGCTGATGTTGATGATGTGCGCCCCCGCCTCCACGGCCCGCTCGACGGCCCGCGCGAGGTCGAGTTGCGGCACGCGGGACACGCGGCCGTCCGGGGCTTCTCGAAATACGGGGAGTAGGAGCCCAGTGCAGCGCGGGATGAGGCCGGCCACCGGAGCCTGCCCGAAGAGCAGGCTGGTGACGTGCGTGCCGTGCAGTGACATTGGCCCGGTACCTGCAGGATCTGACACGAGGGTGGCCAGCCGAGTGAGATTGGCTCCCGCGAAACACGGATGCGTCATGTCGACCGGACCGTCGAGCACGGCGACCCGGACCCCCGGGTCACCGAGAAGCTCGGCTTCCCCAGGTACCCCGCGCAGTACGGACCGAATGTCCATCCGAGCCTCCATTCCAAATGACTTCCCGGCCTTCTTGATACTCGCGAGATTACCAACCGGGCATTTATCGAGTATTTTCTGGGATGTGAAGCAGGTATCGAAAAATCGTTTACGACGCGTTAAGAGGACGCGCTAATGGCGTTTTTTGTGCGTCATTGAACAGTTCACCCTTCACCGATCTGGAGGCATCCTGAGTGACGCCGGACGGAGGATCTTCCAGGTCGGACTTGGTGCCCCCGGTTGCATCGGAATAACGGATCGCGCAAGGTGTTAGCTGTGGCGAACGCACTACGTCTCGAAATCCTGGGGCCATTTGAATTCATCCGTGGCGAGCGAAGAGCCGCCGTACCCGCGGGGGCCCAGCGCCTGCTGGCACTACTGGCATTGCATGAGGACGGGATTCCCAGGCGGGTCGCAGCCGAGCAGTTGTGGCCGGATTGCACCTCGATGCGGGCGGCGGCCAACCTAAGATCAGCTCTGTGCCAGACCCGGAAGACAGCCCCGAAGGCCGTCGTCGGCTGCGACGGGCAGCTCCTCGTGCTGTCCCCGTGCATATCCGTCGACCACCGGGAGGCCTGGCGAGCAGCCGACCGGCTCCTCGATGGCGAGGGCGGAGTACACACGCTGCCGGCGGATGTGGACCGGCTCGTGGACGACCTTGCCCAGCCGATGCTCGTGGGCTGGGACGACGAGTGGCTGGCCCGCGAACGCGAACGCTGGGACCAGATGCGCCCGTATGCGTTGGAAAGCCTGGCCCTCCACTACCTGGCCGACGGCCGATACCTGGCAGCGCAGCAGGCGGCGCTCGCCGCCACCGCAGTCGACCCCTACCGTGAGACAGCGCACCGGATTGCCATCGAGGTCTACGCGGCGGAGGGAAACGTAGCCAGTGCGCTCAAGCGCTACGAGGAGTACAGAAGACGCCTTCAGCGGGACTTGAGTGTGTCACCGTCCCCGCGGATGACCCAGCTGATCCGGAACCTGACCGCCAAGTGGTCTGCGGACTACGACCGCACCCTGGGGGTGGACTCGTCAGCCAGTCGGCCCCGCTGAGCGCCGGCGGCTTGGCTCGGCATGTGGAGCCATGGCGGAGTCGGTGAACTCTGGGGCGCGCCCCTGTGATGAGAAGACCCCCATGGCTGTGATGAGAAGACCCCCATGGCCCAGGGCCGCCGTGGTCTGATGCCGGTCACTGTCCGCGTGCAGCGTGTGGGTAGCCCGTCCGGGCTTTCAGATGGGCAGGTCGTGGTCGCCGAGTGGGTGGCGGCAGCCGCCTCGTTTGCAGTTTCCCTGCGCGTCGACGAGCTGCAGGTCCGGGCACGGGCAGGACAGACAGGGCCTGGTGCCGTTGGGGTCGGGCTCCCAACCGTTCCTCGTCAGCCGCGCTCGGGCGGCTTCCCGGACACCGCTTACCTGGTCGTCGAATCTGCGGAAGGCGGCCTCGTTTTCTTCGAAAGCCTTCTTCTGAGCGTCTGTTAGGTCGTACTGCTCCATATTGTCCTCCCGAGGTGGAGGTGAGGGCGAGGAGTTATCCGCCCTACGCCCACAATGACCCGACGGGCCTCTGCTTGCACGTCGAGCCCGAGGTGAAGGGGCCTGTGGCGCTCCCGAAGCGTTTCGCCCCAAGGACCACGAGCCGCCTCATCGTTGCTTGAGCCAGAGGGTTCCTGCCGCCGGTCAGATCCGGCACTGACGGCGGGTTGGTCGACCGCTTTGTGGAGGTGGGCTTCGGTGCGGGTGTTGCAGCTGTCGGCGGGGTCGTTGCCGGTGTTCGAGTGGCGGAACTTGTTGCGGTCGTAGCCGTCGGGGGATTCCGGGGCCGCCGGCAGGCCGGCGAGGGCGGCGGCCGGGGGCAGGGAGGCTGCGCAGCACAGCGCTGGCCGTGCACTGTTGATAGCCGCTCTCCAGGGGGCGTGATCAGCCGTTTCGTCCGGGCGCCGCCCGTGTGAGTGGAGTTCTGTGAGTGGAAAGTTCATATCGGAGAGACGATTCGGCCTGGCCTGTGGCTTCGTTGGTCAGACAACCGCCCCGTACGGAGTGCTGTGACCGCGCCTCTCTACGCGAATGTCTCAGTCACCCTCGTTCGGCAACGGGCAAGCCCGCACTAACACCCGGGAAGCGTCCTCTCCCATCCCAACGCCCTTTGCAGGTATCAAGGGTGTCTCAGTTGCGAGTCCTGTTCCTGGGCCTGTTTTGGCAGTTCTATCCCGGCCCAGAGCCGGTGGTTGGGTGGGAGGCCCATGGCGACGAGGCAGTTGATGAGCATCCCGTATGCCGTGAAGGTCGTCGTCTCGCCGACGTCGGCGCCCAGCGGCAGG